>NZ_SRLW01000679.1:0-712 GCF_006518215.1 Myxococcus sp. AB025B | reverse complement strand
GCAGCGCGTTCTCGACTTCACCGAGCTCGATGCGGAAGCCACGCAGCTTGACCTGGAAGTCGGAGCGGCCGAGGTACTCGAGGGTGCCGTCGGGGAGCCAGCGAGCGAGGTCACCGGTGCGGTAGAGGCGAGCGCCGGGAGAGTCGCTGAAGGCATCGGGGATGAAGCGCTCGGCGGTGAGGTGAGGAGAGCGCCAGTAGCCGAGGCCGACCTGGACACCGCCGATGAAGAGCTCGCCCGGGACGCCGACGGGGGCGGGTTGCCCCTGGGAGTCGAGGACGTAGAGGCGGGTGTTGGCGACGGGCCTGCCGATGGGGATGGAGGAGAGGGAGGAGCCGCGAGCGCAGTGGAAGAAGGAGACGTCGACGGCGGCCTCGGTGGGGCCGTAGAGGTTGTGGAACTCGGAGGAAGGGTGAAGGCGCGAGTGGGCGCGTGAGACGAGGTCCGCGGGGAGGGCCTCACCGGAGCAGAGGACGCGGCGCAGGTGGTTGAGGGAGTCGAGCCCCGGCTCCTCGAGGAAGGCGCGGAGCATGGAGGGGACGAAGTGGACGGTGGAGACGCGCTCGTCGGAGAGGAGGTGGACGAGGTAGGCGGGGTCCTGGTGTCCGCCGGGCCTGGCGAGGACGAGGCGAGCGCCGGTGAGAAGGGGCCAGAAGAACTCCCAGACGGAGACGTCGAAGCTGAAGGGAGTCTTCTGGAGGACGGTGTCGAG
>NZ_SRLW01000678.1:0-730 GCF_006518215.1 Myxococcus sp. AB025B | reverse complement strand
CTACAGGTGTTCGGCTTGCTCCGGAATCGGTGTTCGGCTTGCTCCGGAATCGGTGTTCGGCTTGCCCCGGAGAGGGTGTTCGGCTTGCTCCGGAGAAGGTGATCGGGATCGTCCGGAGCACGCAGTGAACCGGAGTGGGCGCAATTGGATTCGTTCTACCGGCACGTGGTGCTGTATCCGCCGTACATCCATGACTCGAAGCTGCCATGCACCCAGAACACGTTTCGCCGGGATGACTATGTACGCTGGGGGGACCTCGCGTACCGGAAGGGCCTGTCGACGAACAGCGGCTATGTCGCTCGCATCAATGAGCGACACGTCGAGCAGAGCTGCGAGGCACTCGTGGCCGATGTCGCGCGGGGCCGGCTCTCGGCGGACAAGCTCTACGTCGTGGACCCACCGAAGCTGGCTCTGTTCCAGCGCCTGGGCGAGCAGGTCACCTGCGGCAACGTGGATGGGTTCAACATCTGCGTCGCCGCTCGTGAAGGGCGCTTCCGGGAGGCGCTCTTGAAGTCGTCGAATCGCGCACGCATGCCGCCCACTGCGGACAATCCTCACTGAGCGCTCCGCCGCGTTCCAGGAAGAACCGCAACACCTGATGAAGTGTCCCTCCCTTTCCATCGCAGATGGGAGCATGAGGTGGACCCCATCGGCTGGACCACTTTGAGGCGATCCATCTTTGCGTCTGAGCCGAAGGTGATGGTGTGTTGATACGTCGTCGTCGTGGTCG
>NZ_SRLW01000677.1:0-767 GCF_006518215.1 Myxococcus sp. AB025B | reverse complement strand
CATCCCCATGGTCAACGGCCCGCTGCCCGTGGGGCATCAACGGTACTGCTACGGCGCCAACCCCGCGCTCGTCCCCAACCCGGGCATCGCCTTCATCGCCGGGTGGCGGGACGCCCAATCCCACTGGCACTTCGCGGTGCAGAAGCACCCCGGCGGCTTCAACGCGCTGGGAGCGCCGGTGCAGCGGGCCGCGCACCTGGTCTCTCCGCAGGGCGTGCAGCAGTTCGTCTGAGGCGGCCTCGCGCGGCCCATCCCGGGGCTCCCGGACAGCGCCCCTCACCACGTCCGGCCCGGACTGCCCCATCTCCCTTGGATTCCGGACTCCAGACAAAAACGACACATCCCAGACCCACCCCGTTTCCCGGGTTATCTGAACCCGCATTCACCCCGGGCGCATCCGGCCGGCCGAATTGCAGCCACGCTGCAAGAACCGGCCGTCCGGAACGGCAGGCAGGGACCTGGAGCGCACCGAGCGAGGAAGGAGCAGCGGGGGCCGCTCGCGCCAGACACGGAGCGGAGTATGGTTCTGCCCGGATGCGTTTCGGCCTCACCGCAGCACTCAAGCCCCCCCCCCTTCCGTGCCTCGGCCCACGCGGAAGCGCGGGGATGCCACGCGCTGACGACGTCACCCCGTGCGCGGGGGACGGCCGCCGCGCCGCGCCGCCCCTTTGCGCGGAGCACCTTCTCGACGAGGAGCCCGGAGAATCCCGAGGCAGCCTGTCCTCCCTCCTGACACGGCCCCGCCTCCTCTCCTCGACCTCCAGCTC
>NZ_SRLW01000676.1:0-772 GCF_006518215.1 Myxococcus sp. AB025B | reverse complement strand
ATCACGGATGCGCAGGCGGCGAAAGCGGTGCAGATGAGCGAGCCTCTGTTCCACCTTCCACCTGTAGCGTCCCAGCTTCTCGCTGGACTCGATTCCCGGCTTGGCGATGCGGGGAACGATGCTTCGCTGGCATAGGCCGTACCTCTTGGCCCGCAAGGCAAAGCCCTTGTCGGAATGCAACTTCTCGGGGCGGCGAAGAGGATGGCCTCGACGCCCGCGGATGGGAGGGACGGAATCCACCAAGGCGAGCAACTGCCCTACGTCGGTCACATTCGCAGCGGTGAGCCGAACGGCGAGTGGGTTGCCCTCCTGTCCACGAGGAGGAAGTGCTTGCTGCCCGCCTTGGCGCGGTCCGTCGGACTTGGCCCAGTGTGCCCCCCTTTTCAGCGCTCGGACGCTGGAGGAGTCTGCCGAAGCACGCGACAGGTCCGTCTTTCTGCGCCTGTGCAGCGCAGCGAGTAACTGCTCGTGCAACTTCACCCACACTCCAGCGGCCTCCCAATCACGCAACCTGCGCCAACATGACATGCCCGAGACGCCAAGCACCTCCTGCGACAGGTCTTCCCACTGGATGCCCGTCTTGAGCACGAAGATGATGCCGCGCAGGCACGCTCGGTCGTCTGCCGGAGGTCTGCCGCCCCGCGGTCGAGGTGGATGCGGCGGCAGCAGCGGCGAGATTCGCTCCCAGAGAGCGTCGGGTACGAGCGCGCGGGCCATGACCGCAAGGTGGTCATGGCCCGGCTGCTGGCTAGGTTTTGTTAGGCACTCTTAG
>NZ_SRLW01000675.1:0-792 GCF_006518215.1 Myxococcus sp. AB025B | reverse complement strand
CCTCCCCCACCGCGCTCGCCTCCTGCTCGGACAGGTAGAACTCCGGCTCGAACATGAACAGCCCCGGCACGCCCTCGGGCTCCTGGTCCGCCAGGTAGAGCGCCGTCGTCGCCGCGCCACACAGCCCCCCCATCAACAGGCCGCGCAAGCCGAACCGACGTTGCAATTCCTCTCGCACCGCGCTCGCCACCGCCACGAAGCCGCCCTGACACACGTGCTGGTACAGCTCCGCCGTCGTCTCCGGCAACTCCCCCGCCGAGTCCCCCAACCCTGGCAGGTCCACGCGGAAGCACGCGAACCCCTTCGACGCGAGCCGGTCCGCCGCGAGCACCGACAGCCCACCATGCCCCGAGCGCGGCACATGCCCCGGATTCAGGAACAGCACCCCCACCGAGCGCCGCGTCCCCGGAGCGGGCGGATGGTACGTCCCCCAGAGCCGATGCCCCTTCACGTCCAGCTGCACCAGCTCCCTCATGACCGCACCTCCGCGCGCGCCCCGCCTGCGATGAAACCCAGACCATCCGCGTACAGCTCCCCCAACTCCGGCAGCAGCCGGTTGCTGGTGGTCCAGAAGAACGGCCTCGGCGCACGCACCGAGCCGCTCCGGCCCGGCGCGAGGAACCGCTCCGCCGGCCTGCCATCCAGGTGCACCACCCGCCAGGGCCGCGCCTCGTGCGCCTCCGGCAAGGCCAGCTCATAGCCCTCCGCGCTGCGCCACAGCGCCCGCGACCAGGGCAGCCCCTCCACCTCCACCACCTGCCCCGCCTCCATCCGCGCCACGTAGTCCTCACG
>NZ_SRLW01000674.1:0-795 GCF_006518215.1 Myxococcus sp. AB025B | reverse complement strand
CGCGTACCCGTCCGGCACGAAGCGCTTCGCCGTCAGCTCCGCCCTCTCGTGGTACCCCTGCGCCAGCTGCGCTCCTCCAATGTGCAGCTCTCCGGCCACCCCCACCGGACACAGCCTCCCCTTCTCATCCAGCACCAGCAGCTTCGTGTCCGGCAGCGGCACTCCAATCGGCGGCAGCCTCGGCCAGCTCCCCGCCGGCCCCCTCAGCCGGTACGCACTCACCACGTGCGTCTCCGACGGGCCGTACTGGTTCTCCAGCACGCACCCCGGCAGCTTCTCGAAGAGGGCCACCACCGCCGGCGTCACCTGCAACTGCTCTCCCGCCGTCACCACCTCTCGCAGCGACTGCGGCACCCTCGCCCCGTGCGCCACCGCGTCCGCCAGCGCCTGCAGCGCCACGAAGGGCACGAAGAGTCTCTCCACCCCCTGGCTCGCCATGAAGTCCAGCAGCGCAGGCACGTCCTGCCTCAGCGCCGCAGGCGGCACCACCAGCGTCCCTCCCGCGCTCCACGTCGCGAAAATCTCCTGGAATGACACGTCGAAGCTCAAAGACGCGAACTGCAGCGTCCTCGCCTCCGCCTTCACCGAGTGCGCCTTCTGCCACAGCAGCAGGTTGCACAGCGCCGCGTGCGACAGCGCCACCCCCTTCGGCTTCCCCGTGCTTCCAGACGTGTACACCACGTAGCACGTGCCACCCGGTGGCACCGCCCTCGGCGGCGCAATCTCCGGCCTGCGCGCCACCTCCCCCGCCTCCTCGTCCACGCACAGCGCCCTCTTCTTCACCCCCTCCGGCAG
>NZ_SRLW01000673.1:0-798 GCF_006518215.1 Myxococcus sp. AB025B | reverse complement strand
ACCCCACCCCGCTCAACAGGCCCGTCACGTCCAGCCCGCCGCCGAAGCTCGCCCGCGTCACGCCGGCCGCCAGCGCGAACGCCACCATGACGAACAGGTCGCCGATGATGACCAGCGCCATCAGGAACTCCGTGAAGGAGCCCCGCGCGCTCGTCTCCTGGACGATGGCGATGGTCACCGTGGGCGAGAACGACACCACCACCGTGGACACCAGCGCGCTCACCGCCAGCGCCTGCTGCCAGGACATCGGCGCCAGGAACGGCAGCAGCGGCTTGAGCGCGAAGGTCGCCCCGAAGCACACGGTGAACGTCACGCCGCACACCGCGGCGCACAAAAGCGCCACCCTCGCGCCCACGCGGCGGATGAGCCCCAGCCGCAGCTCCGTGCCGGCCACCAGCGCGATGAGGCTCACCGCGAGCCCCTTCACCAGGTCCAACCCCTTGACGCCCTCGCCCGGGATGAAGCCCAGCGCGTACGGCCCCACCGCCACGCCCACCAGCAGGTAGCCCGTGAGCCGGGGCAGCCCCAGCCCCTTGGCCACCTTGCCCGCGAACAGGCCGCACAAGAGCAGCGCGCCGGCCGCCAGCGTCACCGGCGTGCCCGCGTCCTCGCGCAGCACCTGGGCGCGGCTGATGATGGCCAACAGCCCCACCAGGAGCAGCAACCGCACCACCGCGCCCCTCATGTGGCCACCCCCACGCCCGCGGACTCCGGAGGCTCTCGCGGCGGCGGTGGCGAGAGGACCTGGCGGAACGCCGGTCCCGCGAGCAGCTCGTTCACCACCGCGCCCACCACCAC
>NZ_SRLW01000672.1:0-814 GCF_006518215.1 Myxococcus sp. AB025B | reverse complement strand
GTGTGAGCGTCCGTCAGCGTCGCTTGGGCGCGGGGCCGGATGGGCTGGCCGGGGCGGGCTTCCTATCTGGGGGGAGCAACGCGAAGTCGGGAGTGGTGGCCATGCGCAGAAGTCTGTTGGCGGCGGTGATGGTGCTTCTCTCCGCGCTCGCCCTCACGTCGACCTTCGATGTGTCGGCGGGGAGCGGGGAGGAGGAGCGGGGGGCGTCCCGGGAACAGGGGGCCGCCGCCGTCGCCGAGCCGAGCGCGAAGCGCGAGCTGGGGAGCGTGGTCGTCACGTGCCCGGTGGGGGTGAGCCAGGCGTCGTACCTGCCGGGGCTGTCGGAGGGGGCGAAGGACGTGACGGTGGCGGGGGCCACCACGTTGAGCAACTGCGTGACGATTCCGGCGTCCGGGGTGAAGTCCGCGAGCCTGCCGCTCGAGTCGAGCCTGCTGGCGGGCTACTCGTGCGCGGACCTCTTGACGCCCCGGACGGTGCGGCAGGTGGTGCGGTGGAACACGGGGGAGACGTCCACGTTGGTGTTCAGTCAGTCGCGGGAGCTGGCGCAGGGGCCGCTGACGGTCTTCACGCTGACGGGCACGGTGGAGTCAGGGGCCTTCCTGGAGTCGATGGCCATCCTGACGGTGACGTACCTGAACGCGGACATCGAGAAGGGCTGTGACTCGCCGGGTGGGCTCATCTGGTTGAGCGGGCCGGCGACGCTGGAGCTCATCCGCACCGTGACTTGAACCAGGGGGATGCACATGCGAGGGACGTCGGCGTGCGCGGTGTTGCTGCTCGGGGTGCTGGCTTGTGGAGGTGAGGGGCGTCAGGC
>NZ_SRLW01000671.1:0-815 GCF_006518215.1 Myxococcus sp. AB025B | reverse complement strand
CACATCGCGGAGAAGCTCGGGGCCGTCGAGTTGCTGGCGATGCCGCTGCCGCTGACTCCGACACGCGAGTTCCCGGTGCCGATAGTCCCGGGTTTCCGACTCGGCGGTTGGCTCAACGCGCTCAGCTATCGAGTCCTGACGCTGGCCAACGTGGTTTGGGCCGGAGCAACCAACGACTTCCGGGTGAAGACACTGGGCCTCCCGCCGCTCTCTCGCTTCGCGGACCCGATGAAGAAGGCCGATGGCTCCGCGGTGCCGGCGCTGTACGCATACAGCGAGCAACTGCTGCCACGTCCCTCCGACTGGCCTCCCCAGGCCCAGGTGACGGGCTGCTGGTTCCTCGACGAGGCTGACCAATGGACTCCGCCCGCCGAGCTGCACGCGTTCCTCGAGGAGGGGCCTCCGCCCGTCTACGTGGGCTTCGGCAGCATGGGCGCGGCGCATGCAGATGCTCGAGCCGCCACCGTCCTGAAGGCCATCGCGTTGACCGGCGAGCGCGCGGTGCTGGCCACAGGCTGGGGAGGCCAGAAAGCGCGCGAGCTCCCGTCCAATGTCTTCATGCTGGAGTCCGCGCCGCATGACTGGCTGTTTCCTCGAATGAGCGCGATGGTCCATCACGGCGGGGCCGGCTCCACGATGGCGGGGCTGCGCGCGGGCAAGCCCACTGTCATCTGCCCCTTTCTCGGCGACCAGCCCTTCTGGGGGCACGTGGTTCTCCGCGCGGGGGTCGGGCCACAGCCGGTACCGCAGAAGTCGCTCACCGCCGAGCGGCTCGCGAATGCCATCCGCACAGCACTGTCTCCGACGGTACGGGC
>NZ_SRLW01000670.1:0-817 GCF_006518215.1 Myxococcus sp. AB025B | reverse complement strand
CGCGCTCGCCGCGCGCAGGCCCCCGCCGGCCATGCCCGCCCACGTGGACGACGAGGACGAGGACACGGGCGCGACGGCCGAGCCCCAGGGCGGCGCCGAGAAGACGCAGATCCGCCCCGCTCCGTCGGAGCGGCCTCGGCGCTGAGGCCACGGGTCACGACTCCGCCGCCCTACCCGGGTGGTGGAGTCTCCCGTCACCGCACGCACCGCCCGCGAGCGTGACGCCACCCGCGGTGGGTCGCCCCTGATTCCCCTTCTTGCGAGGAGGTCCTGTCGGGGGGAAAGTGCTCACGTGTTGATCTCCCTCGTCGCCGTCCTCACCGTGGTCGCCGCGCAGGCGCCCGCGCTCCCCGCCCCGCAGGGGCCCTTGAGCGTGTTGGTCGCGCCCCCGGACGCGACGGGAACTCCCTCACACATCGTGGACTTCGCGCGCGAGCACGTCACGGCGCAGCTCGAGTCGCGAGGCGTGCGCGTCATCCGGATGGACAACGTCATCCGCAAGATGCCCGCCACGAAGCGGCGCGCGCTGCTGCGCTGCAAGCGCACGGAGGCCCCCTGCATCGAGTGGCTGGGCACCGCCAGCCAGGCGGAGGTCGTGCTCGTCACGGAGCTGGTGCGAAGGCCCCAGGGCTACCGCGCGGGCCTGAAGACCCACGCGGCCAAGGACGGCGCGCTCATCGCCGAGAACTTCGTCTCCGACGTGCTCGAGGACAGCCTGCTGGACGCGCTCACGCAGGCGCTGGACGTGGTGCTGCCCGCGACGCTGCGCGCGCTGCGGCCACCGCCTCCCCCGCGCATCGACGACGTGCCCCCGCCC
>NZ_SRLW01000066.1:0-37884 GCF_006518215.1 Myxococcus sp. AB025B | reverse complement strand
CCCCGCCCGCCTCCTGCTGCTCTTGACGCTGCTCGTGTCCCCCCTGGCCCTGTCCGCCCAGGCATCCGCCGCGAAGCGCGCCGAGCGCCAGGCCGAGACCGAGAAGGTGGTCCAGACCGTCCTGCAGGGCGGCGCCGTGCCCGCCGCCGTCTCCCGCCTGCGCTACCTGCGCGAGGAGCCCTTCGCCGCGGACCTCATCACCGAGGCCCTGCGCCGCGCCCTGGATGAGCGGGTCCGCCGCAACCTCGTCGCGGTGCTCGCTGGGCTGGACACGCGCTCGGCGGAGCCCGCGCTGGTGAAGCTCGCGGGCGACGGGGACAGCACGGTGCGCATGTACGCCGCGCAGGGCCTGGCCCGCCTCAAGAGCCGCAACGTGCAGGTGCTGCTGCCGCTGCTGAACGACAAGAGCAGCGGCGTGCGCCGGGACGCGGCCCGCGCGCTGGGCGCCTCGCGCAACCCCAAGGTGGGCAAGGCGCTGATGGCGGCCGCCAAGGAGGAGCAGGAGCTGGAGGTGCGCGCCGCGATGCTGGCCGCCGCCGGCGAGGCCGGGGACGCCAAGCAGGCAAAGTCCCTCAAGGAGTTCCTGGAGAACGACTCGGAGAGCACCCGCTTCGCGGCGGCGCGCGGCCTGTGCCGGCTGGGTGCCCCGGAGGGCTTCGCCTTCGCCAACAAGCTGCTCGCCGACTCGGACCGCTTCAAGCGGCGCCAGGGGCTGGAGCTGTTCGAGGGCGTCGTGGCGAAGAAGGCGAGCCCCGCGCTCAAGCCCCTCCTGGAGGACAAGGACCGCACGCTGGCCGCGGGCGCCGCGCGCATCCTCTACCAGGGCGGCGACCCGTCCATGCTGGACTGGCTGGTGCTGGCGTCGTGGAACGCCAAGAGCGACGAGAAGCTGGCGTACGAGAAGGAGCTGGAGACGCTGCAGCTCCCGGATGATCGCCGCAAGGTGATCCTGCGAAGGGCGGGCGTGGCGCCATGACGTGGGCGGTGGTGCTGGCCTCGGCGCTGCTCACCCAGGCGCCGGGGGCCTCCTCGAAGCAGGACGTCGCGCCCGGAGCCGCGCGGCTGGTGGAATCCGGTTCGGCCGCGGCCCAGGCGGCCACGGCCACGCCCGCGCGCGCCAACGGCTGGACGGGCCTGGACGCGAGCGGCTTCGCGGCCCTGGTGGCCCAGGCGACGGAGGCGCCCCTCTCCGAGCGGCTCCTGTCGATGAGCGCGCGCTTCATCAACACGCCCTACGTGCTGTCCCCGCTGGGCGAGGGCTCGGGCGTGGACCCCGACCCGACCTTCCGCCTGGACGCGGTGGACTGCCTCACCTTCGTCGAGCAGTCGATGGCGCTGGGGCTGGCGCGCTCCGAGCCGGAGGTGGGCGCGCTGCTCGAGCACATCCGCTACGCCCAGACGCCCTCGTACGAGGACCGCAACCACCTGATGGAGGCGCAGTGGCTGCCCAACAACATCCGCAAGGGCTTCCTGCGGGACGTGACGCGCGCGCTCGGCGGTGAGGACGCCGTCAGCGTGACGAAGACGCTGACGAAGACCACCTGGCAGTCGCGCTCCTCGCAGTCGCTCCAGCTGCCCCGGGAGCGTCAGCCGACGGGCACGTTCGCGCTGAACATGATTCCGCTGGAGAAGGTGATGGCGCACGCGCGCGACATCCCCTCCGGCACCATCCTCGTGGTGATGCGCGAGGACCTGCCCCTCAAGGCCACGCGCATCACCCACCTGGGCTTCGTGGTGCAGCGCAAGCACCGCACCTTCCTGCGTCACGCCTCACGCGGCGGCTACAACCGCGTGGTGGACGAGGACCTGGAGACCTTCCTCACGCGCAACTCGCGCTACGCGAAGTGGAAGGTCACCGGCGTGAGCCTCTTCGAGCCGCGCAGGCCCGACAGCGCTCCTTCCAGCGCGGTGGTGCGCTCACCCTGACGGGGCCGTCAGAAGGCGGGCGGCGGGGGCGAGGAGCGCTCGGTCTCCCGCTCCTCCTCCTCGGCGGCCCGTGCGGCCTCGTCATTGGTGGCGGCCTCCTGGGCGCGCTCTCGCTCGATGAGCAGCGCCGCGCGCTCCCGCATCTCCTCGGGCACGAGAATCTCCCACCAGGGGAGCAGGTTGCCGGTGGTCAGCTTGTCCACCACGCCCGAGCGTCCCGCGCGCACGAGCACCGGGATGTCCCGCTCCTCGAGCATCCCGGTGAAGACCTCCACCATGAGCGGGTTGTCCGTCGTGCCCGCGCGCGCGAAGACGCGCTGGTCCAGCTCGTGGGGCAGTGGCAGGCCTCGGCGGCTCATCTCGCTGGCCTCGACCAACCGGGGGCTGCCCGGGCAGTCCGCGCATTGCTCGATGTCATCCCGGTACTCCGAGCCGCAGCTGGTGCAGTATCTCATGTCCGTCCCTCCTGCCCGTGGATGTCCTGGAGGGACATGGTAGGTCCGCTGTCCCGTCGCGGCACCTGGGGCCCATCCTTCCGTTCACTGCCGGGCGTCGTCGCCCGACCAGTGGCGGGCCTCTTCCCCCAACCTGCCCACGGCGCTGCTCAGCCGCTCCACGTCGATGGGCTTGCGCAGCATCAAGTCGCAGTGCTCGGCGCCATCCACCTGCGTGTAGCCCGACACCAGGATGACGCGCGTGTGCGCGGAGCGGGCCTTCACCCGCCGGGCCAGCTCCGTGCCCGTCAGTCCCGGCAGGGACTCGTCCGTCACCACCACGTCCGGATGCGTGCTCTCGAAGGCCCTCAAGCCCGACAGGCCGTCACTCGCCGTGACGACGTCGAAGTCGAACTCGAGCAGCTCCGCGAGGAGCTCCCGGCTGTCTGCGTCGTCCTCGACGAGGAGGACCTTGATTCGCTCGGCACCCATGCGTCTGGGTAACCCTGGCACCTGTCGGAAACGTCCGCCGCGAAGGCCGCGCCACCCGTGCCGCGCCGCTCGGAGGGCAGGCGGCCGGAAGAGCGTCCCTCACCGCGGGGCAATGGGCTGTCCATCCGCCAGGGACTGTCCATCTTTGGCCCCGGAGGTGATGCCATGAAGGTGTTGATGCGGGGCGTGCATCTGACCCTGACGGATTCCCTGAGGGACTATCTGCAGGAACATCTGGTGAGCCACATCGAGCGGTACGCGGACGACGAGGCGGCGGAGATCGACATCTCGCTGGTGGACATCAACGGCCCCAAGGGCGGGGTGGACAAGGAGTGTCGGGCGACGGTGCGCGTGCCGAACTTCGCGGCCATCCACGTCACGGAGACGGCGGAGACGCTGTTCCAGGCCATCGACGCGGCGCGTGACCGGCTGGAGCGCAGCGTGCGCAAGGCCGTGGAGCGGCGCCGCGAGGTGCGCACGGACGGGCTGCCCGACGACGTGGCGGCGAACGTGCCCACCTATTAGCGCAACACGTATCAGGGTGTAGGGCCCGGTCTTCCTGGCTGTGGGCCAGGCGGCCGGGCCCCAGTTGTCCGCTGTCCGAATCTTGCTGGGTCCGAATGGTGAACGCTATAAGCGGAACCCTTCACCCATGGGCTAAAGGACGGCGATGGTCCGCCTCAAGTTCCTCCTCTTCGCGTTCCTGGTCATCGGACTGGGGCTTGCTCATCTCCCGATGTTGTCGGGACCGCTTCGCGCGCGCGCGGTGGAAGGAGCCACGGCTCAGTCCGCCTCGGGCGTGACGGAGGTGGCGCGCCGCGTGGATGCGCGTCGCGCGGAGGTCCAGGCGCTGGCGCTGAAGCTGGCCGCCACGCCGGACGTGGCGAGCGCGGTGCACGCGCTGCAGCCGCCCAGGCCCGCCACGCCCGCGCGTCCCCAGTACGGCGCCTCTTCTCGCGACAAGGACAAGGAGGACGACAAGGCCGGCTTGCAGCCGCTGACCGCCGAGCGCTTCTCCGCCATCCGCACCGCCGCCGAGGCCGTGCTGCCCAAGGAGCTCAAGGGCGCGGTGGTGGCGCTGGCCGCTCCGGACGCGGCGTTCCACGCCGTTGTCGGCGGGGAGCCTTCCTCCGACAGCGCGAAGCTGGATGTCGCGGCGCTGGTGAAGGCGGGCACCACGGTGGTGGACGCGCTGGGGACGACCCACGTGTTCGCCGCGGTGCCGGTGTTGTGGGGCGGGGACTTCGGCGTGCAGCCGGCGGTGACGCTGGTGGTGGGCGCGCCGCTGTTCGACGAGGGCGCGCTGGAGGCCGCGGTGCAGGCCTCGGGCGTCACGGCGCTCGGTCTGGTGAAGGGGGACTCGGTGACGGCCTTCGGGCCGGACAAGCTCCTGGCGGAGGGCTCGCTCGCGCAGGTGGCCGCGAACACGAACGGCGCGGTGGTGCGCCGTGGGGCCGTGAAGAACCTGGGGCCCGTCGCGCTGCCGATGCTCACGGACGGCGACGTCATGGGCGGTCAGGCGCCGCTGGCGGTGGCCTCTCGTCGCACGCTGGAGGGGACCTCGGTGGAGGTGTTCTCCGTGGCCGGGACGCAGGCGGTGCTGGGCGCGCTGGCGGACTATCAGCAGGGCGCGCTCTTCGCCCTGGCGGGCCTGCTGGTGCTGACGCTGGTGTGGGCGGCGATGATGGGCGGCGCTCGGGCCTCGGGGGACGAGGTCCAGGGCTCTTCGGACACGCTGAGCCTGTCGGCCGCGATGGCGGCGAGCGCTCCGGCGGCCGTGCCCGCCGCGCAGTCCACGCCTCCCCCGCCGCAGCCGGTGGCCGCGGCTCCGACGCCGGGACCGTTGCCGGACCCGTTCGCGTCCTCGCCGCTGCCTCCCGTGCCGACGCCGGGGCCGCTGCCCGACCCGTTCGCTTCCGCGCCGCCGCCTCCCGCGGCCCAGCCGTTCGGGGCGGATCCGTTCGCCCAGGCGGCGCCAGCGCCCGCGGCCGCTCAGCCGTTCGGGGCGGACCCGTTCGCGCTGCCGCCCCCTGCCGCGGCGCCCGCGCCGATGGCGGACCCGTTCGCGCTGCCGCCTCCCTCGGCGGCTCCGTCCAGCCCGTTCGGTGGGGCGGACCCGTTCGCCCAGGCGGAGCCGTTCCCGTTCCCGGCGCCTCCTGCCTCGACGCCGCCTCCTCCGGCGGTGCCGCCCGCGACGCCGTTCGGCTCCGCGTCGTCCATGCCGTTCGAGCCGGAGCCCAATGGGGAGTCGCTGTCGCCGGCGTCGCCGCGTCGGGGGGCGTTCGCCTTCGAGGACCAGCCCACGGCGGCGTACTCGCTGCAGCAGGCGGCCAACCCGTTCGCGCTGGCGGCGGCGCAGTCTCCGGAGAACCCGGAGACGACGCGCGTCGCGGCGATTCCTCGCGAGCTGCTCCAGGCGAGCGCGCGTCCTCCCGACGCTCCGATTCCGTTGCCGGCGCGGGGTGGGGCGGCTCCCGCGGCGATTCCGCTGCCGGGCGCGGGGCCCTCGGGCAACTCCGCGGTGGCGCTCTCCGAGGAGCAGCACTTCCAGGAGGTCTTCCGCGAGTTCGTCACCACGCGCGAGCGCTGCGGCGAGCCGGCCGACGGCCTGACGTACGACAAGTTCGTGCAGAAGCTGCGCAAGAACAAGGAGCAGCTCGTCCAGAAGTACGCGTGCAAGACGGTGCGCTTCCAGGTCTACGTCAAGGAGGGCAAGGCCGCCCTCAAGGCCACGCCCGTCAAGGACTGAGCGAGGCGCTCACCGTGAGGTGACATTCGGAGCCCGGGGCGCAGGTTGCCTCGGGCTTCGTTCGTTTCCGGGGCCGCGTCACGCGGCGGCGCGTGTCTGGTGCGTGCATGGGGTGCTTGGGCTCCAGACACGTCCGCGCGTTTCGTATCGATTCGAGGCAGAAGGCTCGCTGCCCCTTGTTCCCCACAGGCAGTGCGTCGCGAGGGCCGCGCCCGCGCGAGGCCTCGTGTCCCAGGCCCGTGCGCTGGACGCCGGTTCGAGGCGCCTGGCCTACCGGGCGCTGACGGTGCCGAGGCTCTCGGCGCGGGGGAGCACGACGCTGAAGCGCGCGCCCTGGCCCGGCTCGCCGCCGACCTCGAGCTTGCCGCCGTGCTCCTGGAGGATGCGCGCCGCGATGGCGAGCCCGAGCCCGGTGCCTCCGTCCTTCGTGGTGAAGTACGGCTCGAAGATGCGCGCCCGGTGCTCCAGGGGGATGCCCGGCCCGCTGTCCTCGACCTCGATGAGCGCGTCGGTGTCCGTGCCCTTCACGCGCACGCGCAGGTTGCCGCCCTTGCCGGCCATGGCCTCCTCGGCGTTCTTCACGAGGTTGACCAGCACCTGCGTCAGCATGTCCCGGTCCACCCGCGCCACCACGCCCGTCTGCAGGGCGGGGAGAATCTGGATGCCCTCGGGTGGCGTGGCGTAGAGCGCGAGCACGCTCTGCGCCAGCTCGGACAGGTCCACCGGCGCGAGCTGCGGCTTGGGCATCCGCGCGAACCGGCTGAACTCGTCGACGATGCGACGCAGCCGGTCCACCTCCTCCAGCACCACGCCCGCGCTCTCCTTGAAGAGCTCCGGGAAGCGCGGATGACGTGCCTCCTGCGCGGCGAGCAACGTCTCCAGCGACATGCGGATGGGCGTGAGCGGGTTCTTGATTTCATGCGCGAGCCGCCGCGCCACCTCCTGCCACGCGGCGATGCGCTCGCTGGCCACCAGTCGCTCCGTGGTGGCCTTCAGCTCGGACGTCATGTGGTTGAACGTCCGGACCAGCTCGCCCACCTCGCCCGTGGCATCCGCCGTCACCTGGACGTCCAGCGCGCCCTCGGCCACTCGGCGGGTGCCCTCCGTGAGTGCCTCCACGGGCCTCGTCATCCACCGGGACACGAGCAGTCCCAGGAGCACCGCGAACGCACCGCCCAGTCCCGCGAGCAGGACGAACGCGCGCATGACGCCTTCCTCGGCCTCGCGCGCGGCGGCGCGACTGAAGACCAGCCGCACCGTGGCCGTGTCCCCCAACGGCAGCTCCCGAGCCACCGTGGGTGGCAGCGCGGTGCCGGCGCGCGCCAGCTCGTTCTCTCCAGAGACCAGCGTGACCTGGGCCTGCGTCAGTCGCGCCAGGTGCTGCGCCAGGCTGTCATCGAGCAGCACGCCGCCCACGGCCCACAGGCGCAGGTCTCCGTAGTCGATGGGCCGCGCGGTGACGAGCGCGGGCATCTGCCGCAGCCCCGACGACGTGCGCACCTCCACGCGGACGGGGACGGGCTTGGGGGACGACTCGCGGGTGACGGCGAAGAGGACAGGGTCCGGGTCTCCGCGCCGCGCGGGCAGGTGGCCCGAGGAGAGCACCGTGCCCCCTCGGTCGAAGAGCGCGAGCACCGTCAGGCCGCGCGTCTTCATCAGCGCTTCCGCCGTGCCGGCCTGGATGGCGCGGGTGGGGCGCTCGCGCGCCTCGCGGGCGAGGTCCTCCATGGCGGGGCTCTCGACCAGCTCCTCCACCGCGCGGCGGGCCGTCGCGGCCGAGCGCTCCAGCGACTCCTTCGCGCTGAGGGTGGCCGCCTCCATGCGGGCATCCAGCTCGCGCGAGAGCGTGTCACGCAGGCGCGACAGCGTGGGGAGGACGACCACCGCGAGAGGAACCAACGCGAGCAGCGCGAAGGCGAGCGCCAGCCGGGTCCTCAGTCTCAAGAGTGGCTCCTCCAAGCGTGTGGCTCATCCACGCCACTCGGGCATCGCGTCATGTGCATGGATGCCGTCCTATCGCGGAGTTCTCCGTGGGCCGTAGGACCGCCACCATGCACGTCCGCGGAGTTCGGTTGCCGCGCACCTTCGCAATGAGGAGGTCGTGCCGAGCGCACCGATGGCCTCTCTGCGCGACGTGCTCGGTGGACTGGGGCAATGCTCCACCGCATGTCGGCTGCGCCGGCTCGCCGCTCACCCGCGCGGAGAGCCCATCGCGTCACTCTCATGGGCGCCCTCCCATGGAGGCACTTTCAGCGGGCAGCAGGAACGCGCCGTCGAGCGTCGGCAGGCCCTGCGTGTCCATCACCAGCCCGCCGACCTCCGGCATGGCGCGCACGCCCAGACCCTGCGCATACAGCGGCAGCAGGGGCAGCGTCGCGGCCAGCGCCAACGCACGCTCACGGGCCCTCGCGTCGCGCGCCGCCATGTCCGTCAGGGCGCCGATGGCGGGCAGCTCCACGCCGAGCAAATCCTTGCGCCCACCCGCGTCCAGCACCACGGCCAGCGCGGGCCCCGGCGCGGGCGGCAGCATCAGCGCATGCAGCATCAGCTCGAAGTCGCCCTTGGCCCACCGCGCTCGCAGGGCCGCTCGCGACAAGGGCTCCAGGGCCACGGTGTAGCCCCGCTCATGTAGCTTCACCTGGATGCGCTCGGCCACCGCGCGCTGGTCCTCGAGCGCCGTGTCGTAGATGAGCGTCACCTTGCGAGACGGGCCCGAGGGAGGCGCCGTGGGCCGCGCCCGAGGTCCTTGCGGCATCAGCGCGGGAGGCAGCAGGTGCGGCATGGGCACCGCGGGCCCATGCACGAACAGCCGCGTGAGGTCCTCCCGGTCGATGGAGCTCTCCACCGCCTGGCGGAAGTCGGCGGGGAGCCGACGGGGCGAGAACGCCAGGTACGTCGCGTACAGCATCGCGCCCGACACGGTGTCGGACTCGGACGAGACGCCCAGCTCCACCTGGACCTGTCGCGAGGACCACAGGCGCGCCAGCCCCCGCTCATCGGTGGCCGTGAGCAGCAGCCGGTCCAGGTACGGCCTCCCACGAGGCCAACGGGTCTGCGCATCGAGCGCGCCGCGCCCCGCCGACGAGAACGGCCCCGCCGGAGTGCCAGACACGGGCGCGGCCAGCGCCGGATGGCACAGCGCGCGCTCCATGTCGGGCCAGGGGAACGACAGCGCCAGCTCCAGCGTGGCGTCGCTCGCGTTGACCTGTCGCCCCTCGCCCCGCAGCGGGTAGAGCAGCGCACGGTACGGCGAGGCGCCCTCCGCGCTGGACAGCCGCATCCACGCGCGAGCCAGCGCTCCGGCCGTGGCGGCGTTGGGCAGCGTCAGGCGCGAGACCTGCGGCGTGGGACGCGACATCTCCCGGGCGAGCGCGGGATGGGCCTCGCCCTCCGGCGTCACCGTGCACACGGGGCGCGACAGCAGGCCCAGCAACGTGGCCTCCAGCGGCGTGTCCGCGAGCGACGGCTCCCCGACCTCGGGCGGCCCCGCGTGGGCCATGCGCACCTCTCCGCCATAACGCGTCCGCCCCGCCGCGAGTGAGGGCGAGGCGCCGAGGAGGAGCAGACTGGCGAGCGCGAGACGCGGCGTCATGGGGCACCCTGGCGAAGGAGGAACAGCTCACCGGTGCCATCCGGCTTCAACAGGCCCACCACCACCTCCCGACGCGCATCGCCGTCCAGGTTGGCCGTCACCACGTACAGCGCGCGCCCTGGAGGCAGCGCCCCCTGCCACAGTGGCTCATGCACGGTAGGGTCCGCGCCATTGAGCGCGTGCACCCGCAGCGCATCCGGTGAGGGCTGCAACAAGGGCGACGTGGTGAGCAGCTCCGGAGTGCCGTCTCCATCCAGGTCCCCCAGCGCGCTGCCCGCTCCCAGTCCGCTCAACCGCGTGGGCGTTGTCCCCGCGCGCGAATAGAGCGAGCCCGTGCCATCCGGGTGCACGAACAACATCCTCGGGGACGCGAAGCCCGCGGTGGTGAAGGGCGCGGAGAGCGTCACGGGCTTGCCGTCCGCCAGCCGCACCTCGGCCTGGAACGCCGTCTGTCCGGGGACGAAGCTCCCGCGCTCGGCGGGGCCCAGCGGGGCACTGTCCAAGGTCCCCACGGGCCGCAGCGTCCCACGCCCCTTGTCGAGCACGAGCAGCTCCCCCTGCGCCCGCCGGGTGCTCCAGGCGGCGAGGCGGGGCGGCCCCGGAAGCACCGCCAGCGCGCCGAAGGGCTCTCGCGTGGGCGCATTCGAGAAGGGCAGGCCGTCCAGCTCGCGTCGAGCCAGCAGGCGTCCGTCCGCGTCGAAGACGGAGACCTCCGCCTCCGTCAGCACCGCGATTTCATCCCGCCCGTCACCATCCAGGTCGCCCGCGGCGAGCGCGGCGATGGGCTGCTCCAGTCGCGCCAGCACGGCCCCCAACAACCGCACACTCCGAGCCCCCGCGGTGGGAGGCGTGGTCGCGGGAGCGCCCACCGAGGCCAGCGCGAGCACCTCCGCGTCCGCGTCCACCGACTCGACGAGCGCGCCCGAGGGCTTCGCCGGACGCGTCGGCACCCGGCCCGACCAGAAGTTCACCCACGTGCCCAGCGCATCGCCACGAGCCCGCAGGGCGCCAGCCTCCACATCCAGCGTCAGCCGCACCAGTGTGCGGGCACCCTGGGCCCGGGCCACGGACTCCGCGGCCTCGGCGCTCGGCGCATCCACCAGGACGGGGGCGAGGTTCGCCGAGGCGAGCCGTGAAGTGAGCACACTGCCCACCGCCCGCCGCAGCTCCGCCGAGCTTCCCGACAGGTACAGGCCCACGGGGGCCTCGGCGGGGAGCTTCCGCACGGCGGTGGCCAGCTCACCCGCGAGTCGCTGAACAGCGGATGCGCCCTCCGAGGAGGAAGACGCCGCGCCCGCCGCCACGAAGGACAGCGCGGGCCAGGCGCTCACGGCGGTCATCAACTCGGCGGACGATGCCAGTCCTGTTCCCGCCGCCACGAGGGACAGCGCGGGCCAGGCCCGCACGGCGGTAGCGACCTCGCCAGGAGCTGCCGAGGCCGCTCCCTCGAACACCGACATGGCAACGGGAGCCTCGGGCGGCAGCCTTCGCACGGCGGGGGCCAGCTCACCCACTGAGGCCGGAGCCGCGCCCGCCGCCAGCGAGGCCAGCAGCGGCGCGAGGACGAGAGCTCGGCTCACAGACCCTTCCTGCCGTCATCGAGGAAGAACTCATCCGTCGTCACCTGTCCGGGCGGCGGTGCCTCGGCGGTGGGCTGCGTCCCCTCGAGGAACGGCTCCAGTCGCCCCGGCACGGATGAGCCGGCCAGCAGCCCTGTCGCGGGGTCGATGCGAACCTGGAGCACCCCGGGTGGCACCTCGAACTCGCGCGCGGGCAGGCCCTCGTGCGCCACGCGCATGAACCGCAACCAGATGGGCAGCGCGGCGCGACCACCCGTCTCACTGCCACCCAAGGGCGAGTTGTCGTCGAAGCCCACCCACGCGCTGGCCACCCAGTCCGCCGTGTAGCCGGAGAACCACGTGTCCTTGCTCTCCTGGGTGGTGCCCGTCTTGCCCGCGGCCGGACGGTTGAGCTCGCGCACCGCCTTGGCCGTGCCTTCCTCCACCACGCTGCGCATCAGCGACGTGGTGAGGTACGCGACGGCCGGCGGCAGCGTCTCCTCGAACGCGGGCTGGTGGTCCTCCAGCAGCTTGCCGCGCGAGTCCCGCACGCGCAGCAGCATGAGCGGCTCGGCCAGCTTCCCGTTGGCCTGGAGCGTGGCATACGCGTTCACCGCCTCCAGCATCGTCACCTCGCCCGTGCCCAGCGCCAGCGTGAGGTTCTCCGGCATCGCGGAGCGGATGCCCGCCCGGCGCGCGAAGTCGATGACGGTGGGCGGGGTGAGCGCCTCGATGAGCCGCACCGACACCGTGTTCTTCGACTTCGTGAGCGCCTGGCGCAGCGTCATCGGCCCCTCGAACTGGCGGTCATAGTTCTGCGGCCTCCACGCCTTGCCCGTGTACGGGTCGCGGATGGTCTCGGGGGCGTCGTTGACCTGGGAGAGCGGCGTGTAGCGCCCGCTCGCGAGCGCCGCGGCGTACAGGAACGGCTTGAAGGACGAGCCAGGCTGACGTCGGGCCTGCGTGGCGCGGTTGAACGACGAGCGCTCCGCGTCATACCCACCCACCAGCGCGACGACGTTGCGGTTGTCGGGGCGGATGACCACGAGGCCGCCCTGCACCACGGGCACCTGGTCCAGCGTCGCCTCCACGAAGGCCGGCGCGGGCGGGGCCTTCAGCACGCGCACGAAGACGAGCTGCCCCTTCTCGAACACGTCGCCAATCTTCTTCGGCGCGCCCTTGCCCTTCTGCCGCGCCCAGCTCACGCCCGGGAAGGCCACCTCCGCGGTGCGGCCCACCAGGTCCACGCGCGCCACGTTGCGCTTCTCGTCCAGCTCCGTCACGTAGCCCGTCAACCGCAGCCCTTCCTCCAGCGGCTTCAGGCGCACCGCGCGCACCAGCAGCTCCTCCTCGGACGGAGGCGCCTCGTCCTCGGGCGTCAGCTCCGGCCGCTGCTCCTCCGCGCCGTCCACGTCCGCCTCCGCGGTGGCCACCTCCTTGGGGGGCTCTCCCGGCGCGGTGACGCGCGCCAGGGGCTCCAGGTCCGCGACATAGCCCTGGTCCTTCTGCCGACGTCCGGCCTCCTCGATGCGGGTGAGCACCATGGCCCGAAGCCGCGTCCACTGCGCGTCCTCCAGCGTGCCCTTGGGACCGCGGTAGCCCTGGCGACGGTCCACCGCCTCCAGGCCCTCGCGCACCGCCTGCTCGGCGGCGACCTGGAGCCCGGGCACCATGGCGATGTCCACCCGCAGGCCCCCCTGCATCACCGCGTGCTCGCCGTAGCGCTCGATGAGCGTGCGGCGAATCTCCTCCGCGTAGTACGGGCCCACGGCCTGCTCCGGACGCGGCGCCAGGACGATGGGCTTCTCCAGCTCCTCGTCCACCACCTTGCGCGGCACGAAGCCCTGCGCGGCCATCTGCCCCAGCACATAGCGCTGGCGCGACTTCGCCCGCGTCATGTTCGTCACCGGGTTGATGCGGTGGGGAATCTGCACCGTGCCCGCGAGCACCGCCGCCTCGCCCACGCTCAAATCCTTGGCGCGCTTGCCAAAGTAATAGAGCGCGGCCTCCTCCACGCCGTAGCGCCGCTGCCCGTAGTAGGACTGGTTGATGTAGAGGCTGAGTATCTGGTCCTTGGTGAGCGCCTCCTCGACGCGCGGGGTGAGGATCCACTCGCGAATCTTGCGCGACAGCTTGCGCTCGGGGGACAGCAGCAGGTTCTTCACCACCTGCTGGGTGATGGTGGACGCGCCGGACTTGCGGCTGCCGGGGATGAGGTTCTTGATGGCCGCGCGGAGGATGCCGAACGGGTCCAGGCCCACGTGCTTGTAGAAGTCCGCGTCCTCGGCGGCGAGGAACGCGTCGCGCACGTGCGGAGGCAAATCCTGCACGCGCACCACGGTGCGCTTCTCGTAGGCGTACTCGGCGCACACCTTGCCGTCCGCGCACGTCACCTTGGTGACCTGCGGCAGCTCGTACGTGCGCAGCGCGTCCACCGAGGGCAAGTCCCGGCTGTAGTAGACGTACGCGCCCACGCACACGAGCAGGACCAGGACGAGCCCCACCACGCCGGTGATGAAGAGCCGCTTCGTCCACTTCCAGAGGCGCGCGCCCCGCCCCGGGCTGGGCGCGGTCGGCGGCGTGGAGGGCGGCGGGGCTTCGGGCGGAGTGGGCATCACAGGGGCCAGGGTCATGTGCTTCTCGACGGGGGCCGCACGTTAGACCGATGGGCCGGCGGCGGAAACCGGCCCGACGCCCGCCTGGAGGTCGGTCTCCAGGCGGGGAGGCACTAATGCGGCTCGGGCAGGGGGGAAAGGGCTTCCCGCGTCCGGGTGTCGCTCGGGGCCAGGTCCGCCCGGGCGACGCGGTTCATGCGCTCCGCGTTGACGCGCGCCTGGACGTAGCGGGGCGACAGCCGGGTGGCCTGGGCATACGCGCCCCGGGCCTCCTCCTCGCGGCCCAGCCGCTCCCAGGCCACGCCCAGGTTGTTGTGCACGTACGCGACGTGGGGCAGCAGCTCCGCCGCCCGCGCGAGCACCTCCGCGGCCTTCGCGTCCTCACCGGCGCGCAGGTAGGCGAAGCCCAGGTTGTTGAGCGCGTAGCCGTGCTCGGGCTCCAGGTGCACCGCCTGCTGGAAGCGGAGGATGGCGGGGGACAGCTCGCCCGAGGCCAGGTGGGCCCGGCCGAGCACCTGGTAGCCCTCCGCGTCCTCCGGCGCGCGCACCACCGCCTCCTCGCCCACGCGCACCGCCTCCGCGTGGCGACCCAGGGACACCAGCAGGCGGGCCTGCTGGATGAGCGCGCCGGCCTCCTCGGGCATCAGGCTCCCCAGCCGCGCGTAGGCCGCGAGCGCCAGCTCCGACTGGCCCTGCAGCCGCGCCAGCCGGGCCGCCGTCATCAGCGCCTCCGTGTCGGACGGCTCGTCGTGCAGGGCGCGGCGCACCTCGGTGAGCGCGCCGGACACATCCCCCAGCTCCCTGAGCGCGCGGGCGCGGCCCAGGTGGTCCACGCGGCGGGTGTGCTCGTGCGGCAGGGCCAGGGCGTCCTCGACCGCCACGCGCGGCGCGGGCGTGGACGGGAGCTCCTCGGCGACCGGGAGGGTGGCCGGGATGGGCAGGGGCGCCTCGGCGAACGCCGGCGCGAGGTCCATGGGGATGACGGTCTCGCGGGTGCGCGCGTGCTCGGCCAGGGCCAGCCAGGGGCGCAGCGTGGCGGGCAGGGGGACGTCGGTCCACGCGGCCAGGCCCAGGGCGGCGAGGCAGGAAGGCACCAGGGCCTTCTTGAGCGTGGGCGGCAGGGTGAAACCCAGGGTGCGGCGGGAGGTCTTCTTCGTCCTCGGGCTCATGGCGACCTCGACTCCAGGCGGGGCGTCCGGGAAGGGCGCTCCGGGAGGACACCTGTGGGCGTCCTCCCACCCGGAGTCATTGCGATGCGCGTGCCAGGGCCCTTGCCCCGGAGCATGGGACGGGGTGTGGCCGCGTAGCCGCACGAGGAGGGGAAAAGCGTGGCGGGGGCGTGGGTGCCGTGCGACGGTGCCCGCGATGAAAATCGCGACCTGGAACGTGAACTCGGTACGGGCCCGGCAGGAGCGCCTGCTCGAGTGGCTGAAGAGCGCGCAGCCGGACGTGGTGTGCTTGCAGGAGCTCAAGTGCACCGAGGCGGACTTCCCGCTGGAGGCCGTGCGCGACGCCGGCTACCACGCGGCCCTCCACGGGCAGAAGACCTACAACGGCGTGGCCATCCTGGCGAAGGAGGAGCCGCGCGACGTGGTCAAGGGGCTGTCGGACGGCGTGGACGACACGCACGCGCGCCTCATCGCCGCGACGGTGAAGGGCATCCGCGTGGTGAGCGCGTACGCGCCCAACGGGCAGTCGGTGGACTCGCCCCAGTACGAGTACAAGCTCGAGTGGTATGGCCGGCTGCGCCGCTACCTGGACACGCGCCACCAGCCGGACGAGCCGCTGGTGCTCGGCGGTGACTGGAACGTCGCGCCCGAGGACATCGACACCTACGACCCGAAGCTGTGGGAAGGGCAGACGCTCTTCACGCTCAAGGAGCGCGACGCGCTCCAGCGCCTGCGTGCCTTCGGCCTGACGGATGCGTACCGCAAGCTGCACCCCGACACGCAGCGCTTCTCATGGTGGGACTACCGCAACCTCGGCTTCCCGAAGAACCTGGGCCTGCGCATCGACCATCTCTACGTGTCGGCGCCGCTGGTGCCCAGGCTGGCGGGCGCGGACACGGACCGCGACGCGCGCAAGGGCAAGCAGCCCTCGGACCACGCGCCGGTGTGGCTGGAGCTCCAGGATTGAAGCGGGTGGGGGACATCATGATGACGCGACGATGGATGGCGTATGTGGGGCTGAGCCTATTCCTGGCGGGTTGCTCCGTGCGGCGGATGCCACCCGTCGCGCCGGAGCCGGTGCCGCCGCATGAGCTGTACCTCCTGTCCTCCTCGGTGCTGAAGGAGGAGCGGCGCATCACCGTCTACCTGCCGCCCGGCTACGAGACGGCGAAGGACGCTCGCTTCCCGGTGCTGTACATGCCCGACGGTGGGCTCCAGGAGGACTTCCCGCACGTCGCCTCCGCGGTGGACGCCGCCATCCGCGCGGGGGAGATGCGGCCGCTCATCGTCGTGGGCATCGAGAACACGGTGCGCAGGCGCGACATGACGGGGCCCACCGAGCTCGCGAGTGACCGGGAGCTCATCCCTGTCTCGGGTGGCTCGGCGGCGTTCCGCGCGTTCATCCGCGACGAGCTGCTCCCCGACATCTCCCGGCGCTATCGGGTGACCGAGGAGCGGGCCATCATCGGCGAGTCGGCCGCGGGCCTGTTCATCATGGAGACCTTCTTCCTCCAGCCCGAGCTGTTCGACACGTACCTGGCGCTGAGTCCGAGCCTCTGGTGGAACGGCGAGGCGCTGGTGAAGCAGGCCGGGACGTTCTTCGCGCAGCACCCGTCGCTGCG
This sequence comes from Myxococcus sp. AB025B, assembly GCF_006518215.1. Lineage (NCBI taxonomy): Bacteria > Pseudomonadati > Myxococcota > Myxococcia > Myxococcales > Myxococcaceae > Myxococcus > Myxococcus sp. AB025B. The sequence continues at coordinate 21,726 of NZ_SRLW01000066.1, read as the reverse complement.
CGCGCGGCTGTATGTCTCCTCCGCGAACGAGACGGAGGACATCGTCCCGGCGGTGGCGCGGCTGAACGACATCCTCCAGGCGAGCGCACCCGCCGGGCTGACGTGGGAGGTGGAGCCCCGACCGGACCTGCGTCACGACAACATCTACCGCTCCACCGCGCCCGCCCTGCTGCGCAAGTGGCTGCCCCCGGTGAACACGGCCGGGGACGCACGGTAGGCCCCGGGCCTGGGTTCGCCGTAGAGTCGGAGGGCCATGTCCGTCCTCCGACTCGATTGTACGAAGTGCGACCGGACGTATGCGCCGGGCGCCGTGCTGAACCTGTGCACCTCCTGCGGCGCGCCGCTGTTCGCGCGCTATGACCTGGAGCGCGCGGCGAAGACGCTGCGCCGCGAGGCCCTGGCGACGCGGGAGCGCTCCATGTGGCGCTACCACGAGGTGATGCCCGTGGCGGACCCCGCGCAGCGGCTCAGCCTGGGCGAGGGCTGGACGCCGCTGCTTGCGACGCCCCGGCTGGCGACGCGGCTGGGGATGAAGCAGGTCTGGGTGAAGGACGAGAGCGGCAACCCCACCGGCTCGTTCAAGGCGCGGGGCCTGTCGGCGGCGGTGTCGATGGCGAAGGTGCTGGGGGCGAAGGCGGTGTGTCTGCCCTCAGCGGGCAACGCGGGGAGCGCGCTGGCGGCGTACGCGGCGCGCGGTGGACTGCGGGCGCATGTCTTCGTGCCTCGCGACATCTCGAGCCTCTTCCTCCTGGAGACGCGGGCCTATGGCGCGCACGTCGAGACGGTGGATGGGCTCATCACGGACGCGGGGAAGGTGTGCGCGGGGCTGGCGCGCGAGCACGGCTGGTACGAGTGCGCCACGCTGAAGGAGCCCTACCGCGTGGAGGGCAAGAAGACGATGGGCTACGAGGTCGCGGAGCAGCTCGGCTGGACGCTGCCCGACGTCATCCTGTACCCGACGGGCGGCGGCACCGGGCTCATCGGCATGTGGAAGGCGTTCGAGGAGATGGAGGCGATGGGCCTCATCGACTCGAAGCGGCCGAGGATGGTGGCGGTGCAGGCGGAGGGCTGCGCGCCCATCGTGAAGGCCCACGAGGAGGGCAGGCCCGATGCGCCGATGTGGCAGGGCGCGACGACGCATGCGCACGGCCTTCGCGTACCCAAGGCCCTGGGCGACTTCCTCATCCTGCGCGCGGTGAAGGAGAGCGGGGGGACGGCGCTCTCCGTCACGGAGGCCGAAATCGTCCAGGGGACGAAGGACCTGGCCTCGGCCGAGGGGCTCTTCGCGGCGCCGGAGGGCGGCGCCTGCGTGGCCGCGCTGCGCAAGCTCCAGGCGTCCGGGCAGGTGACTCCCGAGGAGTCCGTGGTGGTCTTCAACACGGGCACGGGCTTCAAGTACGTGGAGAACATGGCCCCGCTCTGGTGAAGGGGGGGGCAAGGCGCGGCGCGCCATGCGCGTGGGTGTCCTCCCTGGCGCAAGGACCGCTCGGGCCCGCGTTCCCGAGGGCGCATGCTGGCGCTCGCGGTGGCTCACCGGCCCGCGGATGAGAGACGAAGTGTTCGTGGAGCCCGTGGGCTCCTGTGTTGGATGGGAAGCATCGCCCGCTGTGTTCGCTGCCCCTGACCGAGGACCTGCTGATGACGCGTTCGAGGAACCCCTCCGCCCGGAGTCGGAACCGCGAAGGAGGCGCCGTGAAGATGCCGACGAGGAGGTCTCAGGTCCGCTCGCCGCGAGAGCCCTCGCTTCGTGGGCTCGTGGTGGGGATGTGCCTGGGGCTCGTGGCTTGTGTGGCGCCCCGGAGCGTGGCGCCAGCGGGTGAGTCCACGGGGACGGGGCCCGTCGCCCACGTGTCCACGGATGGACGGGTGCGCTCGCGTCCGGGCCCGGTGTCGGACGTGTCAGCGGCGGTCGGGGAGCAACCGCTGGGGCTGGGAGGCGCGCGTGACGGGCTCGTGTACGTGCCTCGCACCTATCGTCCGGAGCAGCCCGCGCCGCTGATGCTGTTGCTGCACGGCGCGAAGGGGAACGCGCGGCAGATGCTGCAGGCGCTGGCGCCCGTCGCGGAGTCGGAGGGATTCCTGCTGGTGATTCCGGAGTCGCGCGGCGTGACGTGGGACCACAAGCTGGCCACGGGCGGCGCGGACCTGGACTTCATCGACATGGCGCTCGCGCGGGTCTTCTCCCGCTACGCCGTGGCACCCGAGCGCGTCAGTGTCTCCGGGTTCTCGGATGGCGCGTCCTATGCGCTGTCGCTGGGCATCCTGAACGGTGACGTGTTCTCCCGCATCGTGGCGTTCGCGCCGGGCTTCGTGGACGCGGCGGAGCCTCGCGGTGTGCCGCGCGTGTTCATCGCCCACGGTGACGCCGACCAGGCCATCCCCGTGGAGGAGGGGCGCCGCATCGGCGCGGAGCTGCGCTCGGCGGGCTTCGACGTCCGGTTCCACGAGTTCACCGGCGGCCACTCGATTCCGGCCGACGTCGCACAGGCCGCCGCTCGGTGGCTTCGCGAACCGAACCCACCGGCGGACAGTCCCGCGTCAGGCTCGGTGCCGTGAGCCTCAGCGCCAGGGGAGCCGGTCGAGGATGCCGTCCTTGACGCGCTCGAGCGGCTCCGTGACGGTGTCCCAGACCTTCTTCCCGGCGTCCTTCACGCTGTCGACCACCGCGTCCTTGACCTCGTTCCACTTGCCCGTGGCCTTGGAGAAGTCCCAGTTCGGGTCTCCCTTGCCCGCGCGCATCTGCTTCACCGCCTCGTCGAGATACGCGGTGTGGTCCTTGCTGCTCTCTCCGACGAAGGGACGCTTGCCGTCGAAGTAGCCCTGCTTGTACGCGTCCTGGATGAGCTCGCCCTGCTGCTCGGGGTTGAGGTCCGCCCACTTCTTGCCGGAGTCGATGCCCTTCTCCCAGTCGTAGCCCTGGCCCGCGCCCTGCGCGACCAGCGCCTTGGCCGCGTAGTCCGCGCTATAGCGGCTCACCTCGGGGTGAGGGGGCTTCGTCACCTGGATTGTCTGGACAGGTCTGCGTTTGTTTCCTCGAATTGTGAGATGAAGGGAGACACGCACGGCGGAAGCCCGCATGACGCACGCGGACGACCGTGCCGTGGCAAGACTCCCGCCGAGAGCCCATGACGACACCCCCTCCCGAGTCGCTCCCGTTCCCGGACAGCCTCTGCCATCGCTGCGCCGCGCCACCGCGCTACGTCCAGACGCGGACCTCGGTGTTCATCATGTGCCCGCTGCTGCCGGGGAAGTACCCGCCGCAGCCGGTGCGGGCTTGCGCGCTCTTCCGTCCCGCGGCGCCGGCGGGTGTGAAGGATTGAACCGGAGCGAGGGCAGGAGAGGGAGCGACCCCTCGTCGCGAGGAGCAGGCGGCAGGGCGGGGTGATTGCGAGGTGCGCTGGCCGTCCCCAACTGTGGCGCGCAGTGCAGTCACAGAGGGGGAGAGACTGGATGGTCGCCAGGAAGAGCTCGCGCGCTACGTCGCGCACCCGTGGGATGCCCAAGAAGCGGATGGTTTCTCGTACGCGCATGTCGAAGCCTCGACGTGCCACCACCACGCCCCGGCGTCGAGTGGCGTCCGGGGCGCGTGCCTCGACGAGCAGCCGATACACCCGGCCCGCGCTGAGAGAGCGCCTCAAGAAGCGCCTCATGGCGGGGACGCGAGGCGGACGTGCGGGACAGTGGAGTGCGCGCAAGGCCCAGCTGCTGGCCGCTGAATACGTGAAGGCCGGCGGTGGATATCGCGGACGGAAGGCCACGAGCCAGAAGTCGCTCACGTCGTGGACGCGCGAGGCCTGGCAGACGAGCACCGGTGGCACGCGTGCACGCCGCGGCGCGACGACGGCGCGCTATCTGCCGAAGAAGGCGTGGTCACGGCTCAGCGCGCGTCAGAAGCAGGCCACGGAGCGCCGCAAGCGCACGGCCTCGCGGAGAGGTCGGCAGTACGTGGCGAACACGCCCGCCGCGCGTCGTGCTCGCAAGGCGGCGACGCGGCGGTAGGCGTACCGGCTCCCCGTCGCGCTCGCGTTGTGGCGGCGCGGCGGTGAGGGACTACGTCACCCGCCGTGCTCGCACCTCACGGCGGGTGATCCGCTCGGGCTCCCTGGGACAGGGGCGCCCGGTGGCGCGCCGCCATTCGCTCGTCGAAGAACTCCTCGTAGGTCATCATCGGGCGCTCGGATGATGCGCACGCAGGTGCGGCGCATACGCCTCGGAGTCCGGCACCCCAATCATCAGCCGAGCCACCCGGACGACCTGCCGCCAGCCACGTCGCGGCACCTCCACCCAGGTCGTCATCTCAGGGCCCCTCTGTCACGGGGACGTAGGGCGTCTCGTTCGCCGTGGGTGTCGCCGAGCGCCGGGCCGCGAGCGCGGAGCGCACCCCGAACGCCACCGTCGCCAGCAGCAGCAACATGAAGGAGACGGTGAGCCCGGCATCCAGGTCGTCGTTGGAGAAGCTCCGCCGCATCTCCTCCATCCCTCGAAGGGTACGCCGTCGCCCGCCGTCACTTCCTCGTCGTGGCGCGCCTTGAGCAGCCGGCTCACCAGCTCGCTGGCGCAGACGACGGCCTTCTTCGCCTCCGACCTGGAGCGCCGCCACGCGCAGGGCCTGCATGCCGCTGGAGCAGATGCCATGCAGTGACGCCACCTCCCACGCGGGGCCACCCAGCGCGCGGCGCACCTGGCTGGCGAAGCCCGGCAGTACCCGGTCTCCCTGGGTGGTCACCGTCACGAGCAGGTCCATCTCTCCCAGGGTGATGGGCGAGCGCGACAGCGCATCCTGGACGGCGTTCACCGCGAGGTCCCAGTTGCACAGCACGGTGCGCTGCTCGCGGTCGATGGCGTAGTGGCGCTGGGTGATGCCGTTCTGGGCGAGGACGCGGGCGCGGGCCCGGGAGGGCTTGCCCCGGACCTTGCCCAGGTCGTCCTCCATCTGGTCGTTGGGGATGGGCTCGCCCGGGAGGAACTTCCCCAGGCTGGTGATGAAGACGTCGTGGGCCATGCGCCGACCGTAGGCCGTCCGCCCGAGCCACTTCCCCGGGAAGGAAATGACCCGCGGGAATCTTTCGCGCCCCTCTTGTGGTGAGCCATCCCGGCAAACACAGACTTCGCGCGCCCAGCCGCGGGCGGGGGGCTACCGCTTCTGGACGTGGACGACCTTGTTGATGATCTTCCAGCCCCCGTCCGTCTTGATGACGGTGAGGTAGTCCGTCATGAAGGCGCCCGGGTAGTCGAGCTCGACCTTGGCCACGCCCACGTCGCCGGTGACGTCCAGGCTGACCAGCCGGCGCTTGCGCTTCGCTTCGTCGTCGGCGGGCTTCCCGCTGACGCCGGCCAGGTACTCGGCGGCCGTCCTGCGCACGAGCACGCCGTCTCGGTTGAGGAACATCTTCATCTCGTCGTGCATCGCCTCGCGGAAGGGGGCGACCTGGCCCGTCGCGTGACCCTCCAGATACAGCTCCACCGCGCGTCGGGCGCCCACCACGTCCTGCGTGCTCGCGGGGGTTCCACGCGCGCTCCCGGAAGCGAGCACGCCTCCCACGAGGACCGCGCCCACCGCGACTGCGCTTCTGAAGTGCTGCTTCATGGCTCTGTGCCTCCAAGGTCCTCGGTACGTCGGTGCTCTTGGTAGCGCGCCCCTGGAGGGCCGTGTGACGTCCTCTTCGGACGGTGGCGGGAGTCGCCGAGCGGCCCAGGGCGTCGGTGAGTGGCACAGCCGTGACGCGGGCCTGGGCAGGAGGGCGTCCCGGAAAACCCGCTTCGTGGCGCCGGCCCGGAGGACGAGCGGGCGCCACGGCGGCGGCAGCGTGCTTCGCGAGTCGCGGTTCCCCAGCGTGTTTCGCATAGAGTGCCCTCGGCGAGTGCCGATGCCGGGGAATGCGAAGGACGGGAGACGCATGGACTGCGACTGGCTCATCATCGGCTCGGGCTTCGGCGGCAGCGTCAGCGCGCTGCGGTTGACCGAGAAGGGCTACCGCGTGGTGATGCTGGAGAAGGGGCGGCGGCTGGCTCCCTCCGACTTCCCGAAGACGAACTGGAACCTGAAGCGCTGGATGTGGATGCCCCAGCTCGGCTGGCGGGGCCTGTTCCAGATGAGCTTCTTCCGCCACGTCACGGTGCTGTCCGGCGTGGGCGTGGGAGGCGGCTCGCTCGTCTACGCCAACACGCTCCCCATCCCGAAGGACGACTTCTTCCAGGCCTCCTCGTGGGGACACCTGGCCTCCTGGAAGGACGAGCTGACGCCGCACTACGCCACCGCGCGCAAGATGCTCGGCGCGACCACCAACCCGCGCGGCACCGTGGCGGACCGGGTGCTCGAACAGGTGGGCCAGGAGCTGGGCCGCCCGGGCTTCGAGCCGTCCACCGTCGCCGTGTACTTCGGTGAGCCGGGCGTCACGGTGAAGGACCCGTACTTCGGCGGAGAGGGCCCCGAGCGCACCGGCTGCACGTCCTGCGGCGGGTGCATGCTCGGCTGTCGCCACGGCGCGAAGAACACGCTGGACCGCAACTACCTCTACCTCGCGGAGAAGCGCGGCCTGACGCTGCACGCGGACACGGAGGCCACGTGGGTGCGGCCCCTGCCGGGCGGTGGCTACGAGGTGGAGGCGAAGAAGGGCGCCGGCCTCTTCGGCCGCGAGACCCTGCGCCTCACCGCGAAGAACGTCATCTTCGCTGGAGGCGTGCTGGGCTCGCTGTCGCTGCTGCTGCGGCTCAAGGAGGACAAGGACGGACTGCCCCGGCTGTCGGACCGGCTGGGCGACGGCGTGCGCACCAACTCCGAGGCGCTCATCGGCATCGTGAGCGGTCGCCCGGAGCATGACTTGTCGAAGGGCATCGCCATCGGCTCCATCCTGCACACCGACGAGCGCTCGCACCTGGAGCCCGTGCGCTTCTCGGAGGGCTCCGGCTTCTTCCGCCTGCTGATGGCGCCGCAGGTGCCCGGCAAGTCGATGCTGGGTCGGATGGCGCGGCTGGTGGGCCTGCTCGCGCGCCACCCGCTGCGCTTCCTCAAGGCGTGGTTCGTCCCGGACTTCGCCAAGCGCACGCTGATCCTGCTCTACATGCGCACGCTGGAGGGGCACCTGCGCATGCGGCGCGGTCGGCTGCTGAAGAACGGGCTGTCCACGGGGCTTCAGTCCGGCCCCGCGCCCACGTCCAACATGCCCGAGGCGTTCGACCTGGCGCGCCGCGTGGCGGACAAGCTGGACGGCTATCCGATGACGATGGTGAGCGAGACGGTGCTGGGCATCCCGACGACCGCGCACATCCTCGGCGGCTGCTGCATGGGAGACTCCGCGGCGACGGGCGTCATCGACCATCGCCACCGGCTCTTCGGCTACGAGGGACTGTACGTGGTGGACGGCTCGGCCATCTCCGCCAACCCGGGCGTCAATCCCTCGCTGACCATCACCGCGCTGGCCGAGCGAGCCATGACCTTCATCCCCCACGCGCGGACCGGGGAAGACGAAGCGCCGCGACCCGCCCGGCTGTCGTCCTGAGTCCGTGCGCTACAGGCGGACCTGGAGCTCGTAGCGGCGGTTCTTCGCCTTCTTCGCCTCGGTGTTGTCCGGCTTCACCAGGGGACGGTCGGAGCCGAGGCCCACGGCGACGATTTCACCGCGGGGGATGCCCCGGGCGACCAGCTCCTTGACGATGACCTCCGCGCGCTGCTCGCTGAGCTTCTTGTTCTTCGCCGCGTCGCCCGTCGAGTCGGTGTGGCCGGAGACCTCGAACTTGTAGCTCTTCACCCCGCCGGCGGTGAGCTGCTTCTTGGCGTCGATGAGGGCGTTGGTCAGCTTCTTGAGCTTGTCCTCGCAGCCGGCGGCCAGCTCCGCGGTGCCCGTCTTGAAGCTGCACTGGTTCTTCTGGCCCTCCTCGAGGAGCTTGGCGTTGACGCGCTTCTCGACGGTGGACTTGCCCGCGTCACCCGCGGCCTTCTTGAGGTTGTCGAAGGGGCTCTGCGCGGCGGCCACACCCGGGAGGGCCAACAGCGACACGGCGATGCACAACGCCTTGAGCTTCATACGGTGAGACTCCTTGGGTTCCGCTGGAGGAGGGAACCGGGCGCAGGCTGCCCAGGGCACGCGCGTCCGTCCAGCGTCACGAGGCCCGGCGAGCGACCCGGGCGCCGTCCGCTCGCCGGGTGGGACAATGGCGCCGTGCCCACCCGTCCCATGAAACTTGCCTCCGCGTACGGGCGGAGCAGCATGCTCCCATCGTCCTTCTCCAAAGGACGGCAGCGAGGCACTTTCAGTGGGCGGCAGCAGTCGGACGGAGCGGTGGCAGCGGTTCTTGTCGGGACACCGGGTGGGCTCGGAGCCCAAGCCCGTGGAGGCGCGGGTGGAGAAGGCGCCCGCGGGTGAGGTGTCCCTGCCGCTGGATGAGCGCACGCCGTTCGACGTCGACTACGACCGCATCGTCTTCTCCAGCGAGTTCCGTTGCCTGCACGACAAGACGCAGGTCTTCCCGCTGTCGACGAGCGACTACACGCGCACGCGGTTGACTCACAGCATCGAGGCGTCGTGTGTGGGGCGCTCGTTGGGACAGCTGGCGGGGCTGGGGCTGAAGTCGCAGGGGGTGAAGGTGGAGCCCTCTCACCTGGGGACCATCGTCGCGGCGGCGTGCCTGGCGCACGACATCGGCAACCCGCCTTTCGGCCACTCGGGCGAGGCGGCCATCCAGCATTGGGTGTCGCAGCGGTTGGCGAAGCCGGGTGAGACGCTCGCGGGCAAGCCGAGCCCCTTCACGAAGGCGGAGGAGTGGAGGGATTTGGAGAGCTTCGAGGGCAACGCGCAGGGCTTCCGCATCCTCAACCGGCTCCAGTCGCGCGAGCGGCGGGGCGGGCTGCGCTACACCGCGGCGACGCTGGGGGCGATGAGCAAGTACCCTCGGCCGTCGGTGCTTCCAGGCGGACGCGAGGCGAACAAGGCGCGCGTGTCGGAGAAGAAGTTCGGTTACTTCCAGGACGACCACGTGCTGGCGCTGGAGACCTACCGTGCCGCGGGGCTGCCCGAGCGCGAGGAGGGCGTCTTCTCCCGCCACCCGCTGGCCTTCCTCGTCGAGGCGGCGGACGACATCTGCTACGCGGTCATCGACCTGGAGGACTCCGCGAAGCTGGGGCTGGTGCCCATGGATGTGGCCTGTGAGCTGTTGGACCAGGTGCTGCCTCCCCCGGAGAAGTCGACGCGATTGCCACCCGCGCACCTGGAGACGCGCCTGGCGCAGGCGCGCGCGCGGGTGATTGGCGTGCTCATCCAGGCGAGCGTCCGCGTGTTCCTGGAGCACGTGGAGCAGATGGAGGAGGGCGAGTGGGAGAAGCCGCTCGTCTCCGCGCGAGAGGACATCCGTGGGCCGCTCGACGCCATCAAGAAGCTGACGCGTCGCAAGGGCTACGAGAGCGAGCGCGTGCTGCAGATCGAGAGCGCCGGCTTCAAGACGCTCGGCGGCCTGCTGGACATGTTCGCGCAGGCGGTGGTGACGGACACGCCCAACCGGGAGGAGAAGAAGCTGCGGCAGCTGCTGCCCCTGGAGCTGTTCCAGCGGCCCGACAAGCCGCTGACCAGCGAGGACATCGGTGACGCGCTCGCGCGGCTGTCCATGTACCAGCGGCTCTTGTGCGTCACGGACTACATCTCCGGGATGACGGACGGCTTCGCGGTGGCGCTGTACCAGCGGCTGTCCGGCATCAAGCTGCCGACCTAGCGGGGTGCCCGGTGTCGCTCAGGCGTGCAGCCCTTCCGAAGGAGCGCTCGTGCGCGCCTGCCGTCCCCGCCGCTCCATCAGGGCGAGCGAGTCGTCGATGGCCAGGATGTTCCCCGACGGGTCCCTGAACCACGCGGACTTGAAGTCGCCCATGGTCGCGATGCCGTTCTTCGTCTGGATGCCCAGCTCGGGGATGTCGTATTCCTCGAGCGTCACGCCCGCCTGTCGCAGCTCGTCCACCGTGGCCTCCACGTCCTCCACGGCGAAGGAGCACGCGGTGGCGGTGGAGCCGGACGGTGTCGAGCGCTCGTAGACGAGGAGGAAGGACTCACCGCCCACGCGGTACATGGCCGCGCCCTCCTCGGAGATCTCCTTGACCTCGTCGAACCCGAGCACCTCGCCGTAGAAGCGCCGGGCCGCCTTCAGGTCCGTCACCGCCAGCGTGGGTACCGCCTTCGTTCTTCCCAGTCCCATGTGTCAGTCCTCCTCGGAGGACAAGTGGGCACCGGCCGGGCGACTCGCAAGCGAGGGTGCGTCGCGGCTGCCGCCTCCTGGCTCGCGTGGAGGGACATGGGTGGCGCGGTGCGACTCCGCTAGACTCGGGGCACCGTGACGCCGATGGAAGAGACACCTGCCCCCCTGTGGCGGCGAGCGCTGGGGCTCGTCGCGGTCTGGAGCGTGCCGGGGACGCTGTCCGCGCTGGAGACGTACTTCTTCAGCCTGTCGTCGCCCCGGCCGATGGAGCCGTGGCGCGCGTTCCTGTCGCAGCTTCCTGGCTGGTATGTGTGGGGGCCCGCCACGCCGTGGGTGTTCGCGCTGGCGCGGCGGCTGCCGCTGGGGCGGCCGTTCCGCGCGGGGGCCTGGGCGGGGCACGTGCTGGCGTGCCTGGGCGTGAGCGGGCTGTTCGCGCTCGTGTACACGGTGTGCCAGCGGGCCTTCGGCGCGGGAATGGGAGGCGCGTCCTTCGGGATGATGCTGACGCGCTATGCGCTGGGCTGGTTGCCGATGATGGCGATGACGTACGTCGCGACGGTGGGGGTGGCGCAGTCACTCGCGGCCCGGCGGCGTGAGCGTGAGCGGGAGCGGCAGGCCGCGGCGCTCGCCGTCGAGCTGGCGGAGGCCCGGCTCCAGGCGCTCCAGGTGCAGCTCCATCCTCATTTCCTGTTCAACACCCTGAACGCCATCGTCGTGCTGGTGCGGGATGGGGAGAAGGACACGGCCGCGAGGATGCTGGTGCTGCTGGGGGACATCCTGCGCCGGCTGCTCCAGCAGGGCGCGACGCAGGAGGTGTCCCTCCGGGACGAGCTGTCGGTGCTGGAGCGGTACCTGGAGATACAGCGGCTGCGCTTCCAGGACCGGCTGCGCGTGGACTGGGATGTGGACGAGGCGCTGATGGACGCGCGGGTGCCGCACCTGGTGCTCCAGCCGTTGGTGGAGAACGCCATCCGGCACGGTGTGTCGGCCCGCACGGCGGCGGGCGCGCTGCGCATCCGGGCCCGGCGTCACGGCGAGGCGCTGGAGCTGATGGTGGCGGATGACGGTCCGGGGTTGCCCGCTGGCTTCGATGTGGAGGGAAGCCCGGGTATCGGGCTGTCCAACACCCGGGCGCGGCTGTCCCAGCTCTACGGGGCGGCGGGGCGAGTCAGCGTGGCGGCGGCGCCGGAGGGCGTGGGGACCGTGGCCACCGTGTGGCTGCCCTTCCAGCGCGAGGACGCTCCTTCAGGGCGGGGGGCCGCGCATGGCTGAGCTCAGTGTCCTCCCAAGGGGCAGCGGAGGCCTGAACGCCGTTTCTGAAACGCGGCCGCGCGTCGTTGGGCACAGCGCCCTCCCGAGAAGGAGCGTTGGCATGGGCACGGCGCCAGAGGACGGGGGCGCGCATCGCGGGGCCATGGTTTTCGGAGCGGAGATGTCGCGTGGCTGAGCTCGCCGTCCTCCTGGTGGATGACGAGCCGCTCGCCCGACGTGGCCTCCGGCAGGCCCTGTCGCGGCATCCGGACGTGACGGTGTGCGGCGAGTGCCGCGACGGGCGCGAGGCGGTGGACGCCATCCACGCGCTGAAGCCCGCGCTGGTGCTGCTCGACGTGCAGATGCCGGAGCTGGATGGCTTCGGGGTCATCCGCGAGGTGGGCGTGACTCGGATGCCCGCGGTCATCTTCATCACCGCGTTCGACTCCTTCGCCGTGCGCGCCTTCGACATGCACGCGGTGGACTACCTGGTGAAGCCCTTCGCGGACGAGCGCTTCGACGAGGCGCTGAGCCGGGCCCGGCAACGACTACGCCAGGACGAGGCCTTGGCGTTGGGACGAAAGCTCGCGGCCCTGCTCGCGGACACGGGGCACGCTCCTCCCAAGGAGGGCGACACTCCGCCTCAGGACGAACACCCGAGCCGGCTGGTGGTGAAGGTGGGGGCGCGCTCGGTGCTCGTGCCGGTGTCGGACCTCGACTGGATTGGCGCGGACGACTACTGCGTCACGCTGCACGTGGGCGACAAGGAGCACGTGCTGCGCGAGAGCCTGGCGTCACTGGAGGCCCGACTCGACGCGGAGCGCTTCGTGCGCATCCATCGCTCGGTCATCGTCAACGTGGAGCGCATCCGCGAGCTGCATCACGACTCGGCGACGGAACTCGTGGTGGTGCTGAGCACCGGCCAGCGCCTGCGGGTCAGTCGGAGTCGACGCGAGGAGCTGGAGCGCAGGCTCGGACGGGCTCGCTAGGCGTCCCGTCGATTCGCGGGAGGAAGCTGCGCTCCTTCGAGTGTCACCCGCGTCCCGATATCCCGCTCGCCGAAGAGGATGAGCCGGATGACGTCGTTGAAGTCCCTCAACCGGATGTAGACGAGCCACGTCTCATCCAGGAGCCACCAGCCGCCCTCCGCCGTCACGAAGAGGATGGCGAAGTCGCTCGTGGCCACATCCGTCGATGCCATCCGCCGCATCGCTCGCGCCGAACTTCAGGTGGCGATGGTCGACCCCGCGCACGTCGAGCCCGTCCATGAACGACATCACGGCCTGGGCGTAGTCGTGGACCTGGTAGCCCAGGCCCGCCAGCTCCGCGCACACGGTGTCGATGGGCACCGTGCGCGACTGGAGGACGCCGCGCTGCTGGAGGAAGTCCCGGACCTTGGGGTCGAGGACTCCCATCCACGGCGGAGTGAACAGCGTCGTGTCGTTCATGACGGATGCGCCCCCGTGTGTTCTTCTCCATCCTCGCACACGCGCCTCACTTCAGGGCTTCACCTCGGAGACCACGGCGTTCTGCTTCTCCACCGCGGCCGCGAGCGCGGACAGGTCCGTGGCGCCCAGGTGCATGCCGAAGACACGGGCCACCTCCAGCCGCTCACGCGCGATGACCTCCATCGTCTCGGAGACCTGCTGCACGTTGAAGAAAGTCCCGTCCGGGCGAGGCTGGACCAGGTCGCTGGTGTAGAGCAGCCGGTGCTCGGGAAGCGCGACGAAGAGCATCCGCTCCCCGGTCTCCGTGCGCACGGGGACCAGCTCCAACCGGTTCTTCCCGGCGCCGAGCTTCACGCGTTGCCCCACGTTGACCACCGAGGCGGCCCGAGGCGCACGGGCGAGCGTGTCCGGCGCGAGGGTCCGAGGCGCCGTGAGCACCCCCTGCAGGAGCGGCCGGTTGAGGTCCAGCACGTGAAGCGGGATGCCGCGCGCGGCGTACTCCCGGACCCCGCCCACGTGAGGCCATGCATCGCTCGTGGACACCACCGCCTTCACCTTGACGCCCGGGAAGCGACGCTGGGTCTCCTCCAGGATTCGCGCCGAGTAGCCCGAGGAGATGGGCGCCTCGATGATGACGAGCCCATCGTCCTGCTTCACCAGCGTGACATCCCACGCGCCAGGCAGATGCACGACGCCCGGCGCCAGCTCGACGGCCGGACGGTCGGGGCGACCCAGCGGCAGGTCATCCGCGGTCATCCGCCCCCGCGCCGCGAAGCCCTTCTTCATGTCCTCGGGAATGGCGAAGTCCTCCTCGGAGACCTTCGGGGACAGCTCCAGCCGCGTCACGGTGAAGCTGTGGTGGGCCTGCCCCTTGCGCTCCCACTCCCAGTGGCGCGGATGGCGCAGGCCGCCCGGTTCCAGGGTCCACGCCTGGAAGAACAACCGCGTCGTCACATCACCCCAGACGCTCCAGAAGAAGTCCGACGGGTGCGCGTCCAGCGACTCCACCATCGTGGGCAGCCGCGTCCGCGCGTTGAGATACAGCTTCACCCGCGCGTGGCCATGGCGGAACGCCACCACGTGGTGCGGCACGTCCTGCAGCCGGGTGTCCGCCAGCGCGCGCAGCTCCGGCGCGGCCAGCGCGGTGAAGAGGATGCGCTCGGGCGCGAAGTCGAGCCGCTCGTTCAGGTCCTGCAACTGGGCCCCTCCCGCGGGACGTCGCTGACCGCCGCGCTCCATCATCACCACACCGTCGGAGAGCACCATCGTCGCGCCCTGCCAGTCCTCGAGCCCCGGGGAGCCACGGCCCTCAGTCTTCATCCGCAGCCGACGCTGTCGCAGGTCTCGCACCTCGTCGACCTGCTCGTAGCTGACGAGCCACGGTGGGGCAGGGCGCTCGGACTGCTCCATCAGGTTCCAGTGGCCGATGCCCTGGATGCGCAGCGCGGAGAGGGCCTGGAGCTTCGCTTCACCCCCCATGGCCTCCAGCGAGGCCCGCAGGTGGGCACGCGCGACGTCCTCGGCCGCGAGGGCGGAGGACGCGAGGAACAGGCCGAGGAGCACGAGCAGCGGAGTGGTTCGTCTCATGCCCCCAGGATGCCGAGGCGCCCGTGGGCTCCCGGAGCCTTTGCAGCCAATGGCGGGACGGGCGCGGCGAAGTGCGCGCCCGGAGCGGCGAGTGGTGGAGCGCCGGGCTCAGTCGCCCGCGACCGCGAGCTGCCAGTCCCCGTCCTTGTCGATGCCGACGCGCAGGCCCAGGTAGCTGCCCAGCTCCTTGCGCATGCTCTCGAGGTCGGCCTTCGGGTAGACGCCGGCGAGCATCTTCACGTCCTTCTCCGTCTTGAAGCCGGTGATGTGCACGGAGGGCCAGTAGTAGAGGTCTCCCTCCTGGGCGTAGGGCAGCTCCAGCACCTGGACGATGCGCGCGAGGGTGGGCTCGCCCCTCGCTTCCTCCTGCTTCCAGAACGCCACCGCGTCCTCGTCGGGGCCGAAGCTGAAGCGCACGCTCTTGCCCTTCTCGTCCACCAGCCTGCCCAGCTCCGCGTAGTCGCACGCCCGCGCGGCGGCGATGATGCGGGTGCGCATGCTCTCCACCGCGGGAGGCAGGGGCGGCTTCGGCGCGGCCTTCGTGGAGGCCTTCAGCTTCGCCGCGGAGCAGTCCGTGCCACCCGACGCCTGCGCGAGCGACCCGGCGTCACCCGGGCCCGCGTCAGGCGTGCCCGCGTCGGCCAGGTCCACCGCGCCCCCCGCCGTACCGGGAGCGACGGGAGGCGCGTCGGGAACGACAGGCTGGGTGGGTGCCACGGCAGAGGCGGGAGCCCCCGCGTCCAGGGGCCCGGCGGGAGTGGCGGTGCGCTCGGTGCAGGCGACGAGCGAGGCGGCGACGCAGACGGACAGGCGGGTCAGGCGGTTCATGGCCCGCGTATGTAGTTCAGGCCGCCCGGCCCGTGTCTTCCCAGGGCGCCTCTTCTGGTGACTCGAGGACGAACGTTCATTCCCGGGCCCCTCGCGCACCGCCGGACGGCGACCGAGCGCCGGTGCCACGCATGAGTTGCTTGGGTCCGCCTCCGGACGAGGTGATACTCCCCACCCATGTGCGGCCGTGTCACCGTTCGGACCTCTCCTGATCAGCTCGTGGTGGAGCTGGGCCTCGCCGGCATTCGCATGGCGGTGGACCGCCCCCGCTTCAACCTGTCGCCCACGCAGTTGATGCCCGTGGTGCCCAATGACGGAGCGCGGATGCTGGACGCCTTCCGCTGGGGGCTCATCCCCTCGTGGGCGAAGGACGCGAGCATCGGCAACAAGCTCATCAACGCGCGCGGGGAGACGGTGGCGGAGAAGCCCAGCTTCCGCAGCGCGCTCAAGCGCCGCCGCTGCCTGGTGCTGGTGGACGGCTGGTTCGAGTGGAAGCAGTCCACGAAGCCGAAGACGCCCTTCTACTTCCACCGCGCGGACGGCAAGCCCCTGGCGCTCGCGGGGCTGTGGGAGGAGTGGACGGCGCAGGACACCGGCGAGGTGCTGCGCACCTGCACCATCATCACCACCGGCCCCAACGCGTTGATGGCGCCCATCCATGACCGGATGCCCGTCATCCTGCCGCCCCCGGCCCAGGAGGTGTGGCTGCGCCCCGAGCCCCAGGAGTCCTCCGTCCTGCTGCCCCTGCTGGTGCCCGTGGCGGACGACGGCCTGGACGCCTACGAGGTGGCGCGCGTGGTCAACTCCCCCACGAACGACGTGCCGGCCTGCGTGGAGCGGGTCGCGGCGTAGCCGGGAAAATAAATCCCCTGTCGAAATGCGCGGGCCCCGTTCGTTCGCCTCCCTGAAGTCGAACACATCGGAGGATTCGCGATGAAGGACCGGGGTCGGGAAGGTCTCAGCCGCCGCTTCATCCTGGGGGCCGGGGCCGCGTGTGTCGCGAGTCTTGGACTCTCTTGCCGGGGACACGCCATGAACACGAAGCCGCAGCAGGGTGGCTACGCCACCGTCGACGACCTGAAGGTCTATTTCGAGGTCCACGGAGGCCCGCTCGAAGGAGGCAAGACGCCCCTCGTCCTGCTGCCTGGCGGCATGATGGCCATCGAGACGGCCTTCACGAAGGACCTGCTCCCGCGCTTCGCCCGGAGCCGCCCCGTCATCGCCATCGAGATGCAGGGGCATGGCCACACGGGAGACAGGCCGGGGCCCATCCAGTTGGAGCGCATGGTGAAGGACGTCGTGGGCGTGCTCGCGCACCTCGGCGTGAAGCGGGCCCACCTGCTGGGCCACAGCCTGGGCGGGATGATCGCCACGGGCGTGTGCATCCATCACCCCGAGGTCGTGGCCAGCGCCTCGCTCCTGAGCGTCACCTACACGCTCGAGGGCATGCAGCCCGAGCTGGTGAAGATGCAGCGGGACCCGACGCACGTGCCCTCGGCCGAGCTGATTCCGCTCCTGCCCACCGAGGCGGACTTCGTGTCGTGGAAGGCGCACTTCGACAAGCACAACCCGGACCCGTCCAGCTTCGAGTCCGTGCTGGCCCGACTCAACACCCTGCTGACCGAGTGGAAGGGGTGGAGCACGGCGCAGCTCAACGGCATCCGCGCGCCGGTGCTGCTCGCGCTCGGCGACAACGACTTCACCCGCCTGGAGCACGCGGCGGAGATGTACCGGCTCATCCCCGGCTCGAAGCTGGCCGTGCTGCCCAACACCACGCACATGAACATCATCGAGCGCGGTGCCTGGCTGGAGCCCATGGTCCAGGAGCTCATTTCGCGCGCGGAAGGCGCCTGAGCGGAGGCGTCCGCCCGCGCCGCGCCGTCCCTGTCGACGCGCGGCGCGAGCCTGCGACTACTGGAGGTTCGGCGGCCCCGCGTCCGGAGTGCCCGAGTCCGACGCTCCCGCATCGGAGGTGCCGGCATCGGACGGGATGAAGATCGTCGTCTTGGAGCAGCCCCCGTCGCAGAAGCCGCAGTTGAGCTGCGAGCATCCCGTCGGAACGGCGACGCAACCCGTGGGAGGAGGGCACCCGTTCCCGCCCGTGCAGGTCCCCGTGCAGATGATGGTCCCCTCGCCACCGGGAATCACGATGGGCGGCACGTTCGAGGCCGAGTGCGAGGCGGTGGGAAACTCCACGCGGACGGAGAGGGTGGAGATTCTCTTCCCGTCCTCCTCGTGGTTTCGCGCGGCCCCGAGCGGCGTCAGCACCGCGCCCTCCAACCGCCGGGCGACGTCGGGCGGCGTGTTGTCGACGAAGGCGCACGCCGGTGCATCTGTGGACGCGGCGGCCTCTATTCGAGACGCCGCCTTGGGCTCGTCACCACAGGCCCAGAGTGCCGCCACCGCCAGGACCACCGCCACCACGACACGATGCAAGGGATTGAGAGAGGTCATGGTCCCGAGTCTGGCTGGGACGCCCCGTGCGGCTGACGTCCTCGGGACGGATGTCCAAGCCCCGACACTCAGCCCCGGCCCGGACTCCAGTCCCGCGCCAATCTTCCCATCCCGCCGTTCCTCCTCCCGCGTGTCCGCACCTCCCCTCGTGAGACATGAAAGGCTCCAACCGAAGAAATCCCTGACAGGCGTTCATTCCGTGCCTCGCCATGAAACAGGCCGGGCATTGCACCAACCAAGAGGGGCATTGCATGAACGAGCAGCGAAGGTCGTCGCGTGGCTGGCGTCTGGGCTCGGTGTCGGGAGTGCTGCTGGGCGCGCTGGCGTGCGGAGGTGTCGCGGAGCCCGAGGTCGCCGCCCTCGAGGCCACGGGGAGCACGGCGTTGGTGGAGCGCGTGCGGGACTCGGCGGAGCTGGCCCGGATGAAGGCCTACGCCGAGTCGCTCTATGACGAGAAGGACGTGGTGCATCGCTTCACCAGTCGCGGCGGCGAGGCCATCGACTGCGTGCCGCTGTACGCGCAGCCCGCGCTGCGTCAGCCGGGCATGGAGAACCACCGAATCCAGCTGGCGCCGGGCACCGAGCCCATCGCGCGTCCGGAACGGCCGGTGGCGCCGGGGGACTCGCTCGCGGCGAAGTGGCGCGCCGAGCCCGCGACGCTGGAGGGCCGCGCGGACGAATTGGACGCCACGGGCGCGCGCAGGCGCTGCCCGGAAGGCAGCGTGCCCATCGTCAAGCTGACGCTCGACACGCTCAAGCGCTTCGAGTCGCTGGACGACTTCCGCCGCAAGATTCCCAGCCACCTGACGGGCAACGTCTCCGTGGAGACGGGCAAGCGGCGCTCCGAGCAGGCGCCCACGCCGTCCCTGCGCGCGGGCCCCACGGACCTGCACCAGTACGCGCACACGTCCCAGTGGGTGAACAACATGGGCGCGGAGGCCATCTTCAACCTGTGGAGCCCGTACACGGAGCTGAGCAGCGAGTTCAGCCTGTCGCAGATGTGGGTGGTGCGCGGCTCGGGCGCGTCGCTGGAGACGGTGGAGGTCGGCTGGCAGCGCTATCGCGACCTCTACGGTGATGACCGCGCGCGCCTCTTCATCTACTTCACGCCGGACAACTACGGCAGCGGCGGTTGCTACAACCTGAGCTGTGGCGCGTTCGTGCAGACGAACACGTCTGTCTTCATCGGCGGAGGCTTCGACAACTACAGCGTCGCCGGCGGCGCGCAATACGAGTTCAAGCTGATGTGGTTCAAGGATGGCACCACGGGCGCCTGGTGGCTGAAGTTCCAGGACACGTGGGTGGGCTACTACCCGCGCGCGCGCTTCGACGCGGCGGGCCTGGCGGACCGGGCGGACGTCATCGATTTCGGCGGCGAAATCATCGACAACCGCAACCTCAACCTCCACACGTCCACGGACATGGGCAGCGGCGCGTACCCGGGCGCGGGCTGGAGCCACGCCGCGTACACCCGCAACATCCTCTATGTGGACACGGGCAATGTCTATCGTGAGCCCACCTCGCTGAGCGCGTGGCGCAACGACAGCAATTGCTACGACATCCTCCAGTCCAGCAACCCGGGCGGCTGGGGCCGGTACTTCTACTTCGGCGGTCCGGGCTACAACGGCAACTGCACGTAGCCCACGTCGTCAGCGCCGGGTGGGAGGCAGGGACAGATGCTCCCCGCCCGGGCTGGCTCAGGACGCGCGCTTGGGGGCGCGCAAATCGGTAATCGGCAGCGGGTGGCGGGTGCCCTGGGGCGAGACGAGGGCCGCGCCGAGGACGAAGTCCTGCCCCATGCGCAGCTCCAGGGTGGTGGGCCCCTTGTGCGTGGTGCGCCAGTCCAGGTCGATGCGCACGGTGCCGAGCAGCTCGCGGTCCACGGTGGTGGTGTCGAGCGACTCGAACAGGGCGACGGAGATGGGGCCGGGGATGAGGGGCAGCTCCAGCGTCACGGACTTCGTCGCGGGCACGGGGGTGTTGGCGGGGATGACCTCGTGCTGGGCGCCGCCGGGCACCATGATGCCGATGGGCATGGGCACCACGTCCGACAGGCCGGTGATTCCGCGCGCCAGGTTGCGCCCGAGGATGGCCGCGCCCACCGCCACGCCCAGCTCCGGGTTGACCTCCTTGTCGGAGGACAGCCGCTTGAAGTGGGAGAAGCGCTGCCGGATGACGGGCATGCGCGTCTGGCCGCCCACCAGCACCAGCTCGTCGATGTGCTCCGCCTTGAGCCTGGCGCGCTCCAGCACGTCGTCGCACGCGGACGCGGTGCGCTCGATGAGCTGGAACACCATCTCCTCCAGCTGCTTGCGCGTCAGCGTGTAGTCGAAGTCGATGAACCCGCCGTCCTTCTGCGCGATGCAGGGGACGCGGAGCACCGTGGACTCGCGCGTGCTGAGCGCCATCTTCGCGGACTCGGCGGCGAAGACCAGCCGCTGCATCACCACCTGGTTGCCGCGCAAGTCCAGTCCGTGCTGGCGCTGGAAGTCCGCCACCAGCAGCTCCACGATGCGCTCGTCGAAGTTGGCGCCGCCCAGGAACGCGTCGCCGCCCGTCGCCAGCACCTTCACCACCCGGTTCTGCACCGCCAGCAGCGTGGCGTCGAACGTGCCGCCGCCCAGGTCGAACACCATCACCGTCTGCTCGGGGTTGCGCAGGTTGGCGTAGTAGAGCGCCGCCGCCGTCGGCTCGTTGATGATGGCGCGCACATTGAGGCCGCACATCTCGGCCGCCTGCCGCACCGCCTCGCGCTGGCGGATGCTCGCGTGCGCGGGCACCGTGAGCACGCACTCCTTGAAGGGCTCGCCCGCCGCGTGCGTGGCCAGGGTGAGGATCTGCTTGATGACCAGGTGGGTGACGTCCGTCAGCGACGTCTGCTTGCCGTACATCGTCACCGCGGTGTAGCCGTCCGGCGCCTCCACCAGCTCGAAGGCGTACTTGTCCTTGTGCTGGGTGACGTACTCGGACTGGTAGCGGCGGCCCAGGAAGCGCTTGGCGCCGAACACGGTGTGCCGCGGGTCGTCGATGATCTGCCGCCGGGCCGCGTGGCCGACGATGGCCTTGTCCGCCGCGTGGAACCACACCACCGAGGGCAGCGTGAAGCTCTTGTCCGTCACCGGCACCAGCCGCAGCTTGCCCGCCTTGTCGAAGAAGGCCGCCGACGTGTTGGTGGTCCCGAAGTCGATTCCGAGGATGGGGGCCGTACTCATGCGCCCGGCAGTCTCCCATGTCTGGCCCGGCGGTTCAGCTCCGAGATTCCAGGGATTCGGAGTCGCGGTTCACCCGCCTACACGTGCTCCATCACCATGACGGCGACGGTGTGGGGGGCGAGGGCCTCGTAGAGGTGGGGCACGTCGCCGGGGAAGGTGGCGTAGTCGCCCGGGGCCAGCTCCACCGGGTGGTCCGAGGGGCCCGCGCGCAGCCGACCCTTGCTGACGATGAGGTGCTCGACGCTGCCGGGGATGTGGGCCTGGGCGTGGCGGGCGGAGCCGGGCTCCAGGGTGATGACATAGAGGTCCCGTCGTGCGCCGGGCGGGCAGGCGGACAGCATGATGCCGGTGAAGTGGGCCTGCTCGGAGCGGATGGCGGCGCCCTCGCCCGCGCGGATGACGCGCACCTCACGAGCGGGCGGGTCCACCAGCCGGCTGAAGGGCACCCCCAGCGCCACGGCCAGGGCCCAGAGCGTCTCGATGCTCGGGTTGCCGGCGCCCGACTCCAGCTGCGACAGCGTGGACTTGGAGATGTCCGCGCGGCGCGCGAGCTCCGACAGGGACATGTCCGCGCGCTCACGCTCCCGGCGCAGGGCGACGGCGATGGCGTCCAGCGGACGAGAGGGCTTGGGTGTTCGTTTTACCGGCATGGTCGTTCTTATTGACGAACGGGCGGCTTCTGTCCAGATTGAGATGCATGGCGAACGTGGACCGGGTGTTGGTGCGGGACGTGGGGGCGGTGGCGCTGGCGTCGGGCGTGGTGGGGGTGT
>NZ_SRLW01000669.1:0-817 GCF_006518215.1 Myxococcus sp. AB025B | reverse complement strand
AAGCGGTACACCTCCAGCGCGGCCGCGGGCTCCAGCGCGGCCAGGTTCCACCCGGCGACCTCCAACAGGTGCGGCAGCGCGCGCTCCGGCCGCCTCGCCCCCAGCCAGTGACGGGCCACCTCCGCGCACGCGCGCCGACGCGTCTCCTCGGAGAGCGCCTCGTAGGCCTCCGCCACGCGCGAGTGCAAGGCCACCTGCTCCGCTTCCGTCCACGTCGCCTCGAGCCCCGGCGCCCGCGCCGCGCTCGCGTAGCGGCCTCCCGAGACGGGCGTGAGCCACCCACCCGCCTCCAACCCCGCGAGCGACGCGAAGCCCCCCACGAGCGCGCCCAGCACCGCCCGCGGGAAACACGGCCCCAGCACCGCGCTCACCCGCAGCGCCTCGCGCCGCGCGTCCGACAGCGCCTGGAACCGGGCCGACACCACCTCCTGCGCCGTCGCGGGCAACGGCTCCAGCGGCGACTCCTCCTGGAGCGCGAGCGCCTGCAACAACCTGCGCGGATGGCCCGCGCCCACGCGCAAGAGCGCCTCCCGAGGCAGGCCCGCGGGCAGGCGCGCGGAGACCAGCGTGGCGGCCTCGCTCGCGCTCAACGCTCCCACCTCCAGCACCTCGGCCGGTGGCGGCACGGATGCCCCCGTGCGCTCCAGCACGAGCACGAGCACCGGCGCATGCGCCAGCCGCGTCACCAGCACCTCGAGCATCGCGCGGCTGAGACCATCCGCGTGCTGCCAGTCCTCCAGGACGAGGACGCGCGGCGTCCGGTGTGGCAGCAGCGCGTGGCAGAGCGCGTCGAGCAGGGCGATGCTCTCGGCGGAGA
>NZ_SRLW01000668.1:0-830 GCF_006518215.1 Myxococcus sp. AB025B | reverse complement strand
GCTGGTGGAACAGACGCTCGAGAAGCTCAACGAGATGAAGCTGCACGGAATGGCGAAGGCGATGAAGCGGTGGCTGGAGCAGCCGAAGGACAAGGAGCTGACGCCCGAGGACGTGCTCGGGCTCCTCGTCGATGCGGAGCAGCAGCACCGCGACGACCGCAAGCTCCAGCAGCGGCTGAAGAACGCGAAGCTGCGGCAGCAGGCGTGCGTGGAGGACATCGACTACGCGCACGCGCGAGGGCTGTCGAAGGCGGTGGTGATGGACCTGGCCTCGTCGAGGTGGGCCCAGCGCCACCAGAACATCCTGCTCACCGGACCGACGGGGGTGGGCAAGAGCTACCTGGCGTGCGCGCTGGGCCAGAAGGCGTGCCGTGACGGGCACAGCGTGGTGTACCGCCGCGCCTCGCGCCTCTTCGACGAGCTGGCGCAGGCCCGTGCGGATGGAACGTACCCGCACCTGCTGCGCAGACTGGCCAAGGCGCAGGTGCTCATCCTCGATGACTTCGGGCTGGAGCCGCTGGCGGCCACCCAGCGCAAGGAACTGCTTGAGGTGCTCGATGACCGCTACCAGCTCGGCTCGACGATTGTGGCCAGCCAACTGGAGCCCAAGGACTGGCACGCCATCATCGGCGACGCGACGCTGGCCGACGCCATCTGCGACCGGCTTGTCCACAACGCTCACCGCCTCAAGCTCGGCGGCGAGTCGATTCGCAAGGCCGAGAGTTTGACCAGCGGGAAGAAGGCGGCGAAGTAGCCCCCACCAGCGTCGTCATCCGGTGT
The DNA here is from genome assembly GCF_006518215.1 of Myxococcus sp. AB025B. Lineage (NCBI taxonomy): Bacteria > Pseudomonadati > Myxococcota > Myxococcia > Myxococcales > Myxococcaceae > Myxococcus > Myxococcus sp. AB025B. The sequence continues at coordinate 50 of NZ_SRLW01000668.1, read as the reverse complement.
TCGGCATGCTCCGGAATGGGTGTTCGGCTTGGACCGGACTCAGTGATCGG
>NZ_SRLW01000667.1:0-842 GCF_006518215.1 Myxococcus sp. AB025B | reverse complement strand
CTCGGGAGGGAGGGGCTCGTGGCTGGGGCCATGAGGAGCGTCACTCGTGAAGAAGACGTACGTCGGCGGCTGTCACTGTGGAGCGGTCCGGTACGAAGCGGATGTCGACCTGAGCCAGGGCACCTACAAGTGCAACTGCTCCATCTGCACCAAGGCGCGGCTGTGGCAATCCGTCATCGGCCCCGAGGACTTCCGGCTCCTGGCCGGTGAGTCCTCGCTCACCGAGTACCAGTCCCGCACCAGGCAGCTCCATCACCTGTTCTGCAAGCACTGCGGCGTGCACGCGTTCGGCTGGGGCGACGACACGGAGCTGGGCAAGTACTACACCATCAAGGTCAACTGCCTGGACGACGTGGACGTGGACGAACTGATGCGCTCGCCCATCACCTACGTCAACGGACGCGACGACGACTTCACGAAGCCCCCCACTGAGGTCCGGCATCTCTGAGCCGAGCCCGTCGCTCAGCCTCCCAGCGCCACGCGTGGTGTCGACGCGGCGCTCAGCGCCTTCGTGGACGCCCCGCGCGCCCACCACCCCGGGCCTCGGGGCCGGGTGATCCGCCGCCGCTGAAACATGTCTTGAGACAACCCACTGAAATCACGGCGAAGTGAGGTCTGCTCGCAACCTGGAGGCACACTGTGGCGATAATCCCGGTGCGCGCCATTCACGCTCTCCATCGGGATCCCCCAAACCATGGCCTCGAAGATCAGCGACACGCCTCGTCCCCTGCCCACCGCGTCGTCGCGAGCCCCGGCCGCGAAGGCCCCTCCGCCGCCCGAGAACAAGGCGAAGGCGCCCGACTTGAGCTGGAACAAGGACCGCTTCGAGACCGGCTCCACCC
>NZ_SRLW01000666.1:0-847 GCF_006518215.1 Myxococcus sp. AB025B | reverse complement strand
GCGATGATGCCCGCCACGTGGGTGCCGTGGCCGGTGCCCCAGCGGGCCTCCTCGCCGTCCGTCGCGTCGTCGTCACCGTCCAGGAAGTCCCGCGCCGCCACCACCGCGTCGCGCAGCTCCGGGTGGTTCATGTCCATGCCGCTGTCGATGACGCACACGCGCACGCCCGCGCCCGTCACCGCGCCCGGGTCCGGCACCCCGTCCCCGTCCCGGTCCCACACCTCGAGCGCCTGCACCCGCTGCAGCTTCCCGCTGTAGTCGCCGGTGCCGCTCGCGCCGAGCCCGACGCGCGTCAACGCCCCCAGCGGCAGCGCGCCGAGCCCCGTCGCGCGCAGCTCCGCGTCCGGCTCGATGCTCTCCACCGACGGGTCCAACGCCAGCGCCAGCCGCTCCTCGGGCGTCACGCGCGCGGCCAGCGCGGGCGCGTGGCGGAAGCTCGCCGTCACCCGGCCTCCCAGCTGGTGCACCCGCGCCGCCGTCACGCTCCGGGCCTGGCGGTAGCGGATGATGACCGGCTCCCGCCCGTCGTCCTCCGAGGCGACCTTCTGGGTCGTCCGGGGCTCCTGGGGCAGCGCTCCGGCATTGATGCCGGGGCAGACATTGCGCAGGGCGTCCCGCTGCTCCGAGTCGTCCGGCATGCACCCCGCCAGCACCATCAGCCCGATGAATCCCCAGCGCTTCATGAGCCACTTCCTTCCGTCGCCATCCCGGGCGACCTCGCGGGGCCCGGCCGGAGGGCTTCCAGCCGGACGACCCCACCAGCCCCCAGGGAGTGCATCCCTCCCCCGGGCGGCAACGGCGCTCGAAGCCCGCCGCCGACGGGAGGTGCGTGGGTTCACATCCGGAC
>NZ_SRLW01000665.1:0-864 GCF_006518215.1 Myxococcus sp. AB025B | reverse complement strand
GGCGAGGCGCACTCCCAGCCCCACCGCCATCAGCGGGTAGGTGACCACGTCGAGGATCTCCCGGCGCATGACGTCCGTCACCACCGAGATCACCAGGGCCACTCCAAGGGCCGTCCACAGCGCGAGTTGTCCAGGCGTCATCCGTCGCCTGTCCCATTCGCGTCCAGGCGTCCGGTATCAAACCAGGGACGCCTGGAGCCCGTCAATTGGCGAACAGCGAGAGACCCCCTGGAACGAGGGTCATCTCATTGTCTCAGCGGACGACGAGCCGGATTTTCTCGCTGCAGATGAAGTACTCGTCCCCGTCTTCGATCTTGCGGCGCTTGATCCGCTGCTTGTTGAACCAGGTCCCGTTGGACGAGCCCAGGTCCTCGATGATCCAGTCAAGCCCTTCCTGGGCGATGACGGCGTGCTCGCGCGAGACCTTGCCGGAGTTGATGACGAAGTCGCAGTGCTTGCCGCGGCCGATGACGTAGCGCTCCTTGATGATGCGCTCCTCGCCACCGTCCTCGGTGACCAGGTACAGCGCGGAGCCCTCCTCCTCGGCGAGCTCGTCGGCGGGCTCCTCCTCGGGCTCGGCCTGCTCCTCGTCCTCGAGGGGCGGCTCGTCCTGGTCGGGCAGCGGCTCCTCCTCCTCGACCATCTCGTCGTTGGGAGGGGGCGGCTCGTTCTTGCCCTTGATGAGGCGCTCGAGCTCCGCGGCGGTCTCCAGCACGCGCTCGGCCACCTCGCGGCGGACGGGGTCGTTGTCCAGGCCGTTGGAGGAGGAGCGCTCCTCGGGAGGGGGCGGCGCGCCACGGCCTCCCGCCCGGACGGGCGCGGGTGGCTCGGCCTTGGGGGCCGGCGCGGGCGCCAGCACCGGAG
>NZ_SRLW01000664.1:0-874 GCF_006518215.1 Myxococcus sp. AB025B | reverse complement strand
GCAAAGGAAGCTCACGATTATGCGGAGTTGGCCAAGGGTCTCATGGCCTCGACACGCTAGGTCGGATCGACCGTGGGCGGCGCGGCATACCCCTCAACTCCGCATAACGCCGGACTCGGCATAATTCCTCTTATGCGGTGCGCCGCATAAGGAGAAGTCGATAGATGGCCTCATGGCGCTGGTACGCAGCGCGTGGGGCGAGGATGTCTACTCGGGGCACCTCTTCGCCTTCGTCTCGCGCAAGGGAGACAGAGTCAAAGTGCTGACGTGGAGCCGGGGCGGCTTCGTGCTGCTTTACAAGCGGCTGGAGGCGGGGCGCTTCCGGCTGCCGCCGGTGGACGAGGGCGCGCAGGTGGTGCACCTGGACGCCACGCAGTTGGCGATGCTGCTGGACGGCATTGACGTGGCCCAGGTGCGGCGTCAGCCCGCCTGGACGCCTCCCGGGCGCACGGGTACCTGACGCGCTGGGCCCGGGACGCAGTGCGGCGGTGAGGTGTTGAGACGGAGTGCCGCGCGAGCTTCCTCAAGACCACTTCTGCCCCTGGCGCGAGGAAGCCGAGGAACTCAAGGCCGAGGTGGGCCGCATCGGCGGCGAAGTGGACGCGCTCAAGGGGCAGCTGGCGGCCCTGCAGCGCCACGTTTTCGGACGCAAAGCGGAGAAGCTGCCCACGGTGGCCGCCGAGCTGCGAGCAGCTGCGGACGCCACGGCGGCCCGAGCCGAGGCCGCGAAGAAGAAGCGCCAGCAGATGTTGCTGAGCGAAGTGGTTGATGGAGAGCGCGGTCGCGACGAGCGCGTTGGTTGCCGGGAAGGGATGTTGCAGGCCGTGCGGAGTCCAGCAGCGAGCCGGATTCTGGCGCGCCACGCTGCGTGAGG
>NZ_SRLW01000663.1:0-898 GCF_006518215.1 Myxococcus sp. AB025B | reverse complement strand
GCGTTGGGGTGGCGGGTGAGGAGCGTGCGCAGCTGCGGCTGCCTCCGCACGGCCTCCTGCTTGAGCAGGTGGGCGATGAGGGCGGGCGGCGCGGCGCTCCAGCGCGCGATGTTCTGGATGAGCATGGGCGAGCGGTAGGTGCGTCCGCACAGCAGGGACGCCGTCTTCCCATCCACGGACATGCCGATGAGCGCCGCGAGCGCGCGGCCCTCGGTGTTGAGGATGAGCTCCACCTTCTCCTCGGCGGGGCCGGTGGTGAAGCGCTGACGGAGCACCTCGCGGGACGAGCGCCGGGTGGACTCGGGCACGTCGCGGTCCACCGTCACCTTGTAGAGCTCCATCAACCGGCGCGCGCTCCAGAGCCTGCGGAACAGGCTGGCGGGCAGCTGCGGGTTGCGCACGAGCCAGCGCCGCACGCCCGTGTCCGCCGCGAAGGCCGCGCGGGCGCAGAGCGACTCCAGGCCCACGGGGTTTCTGTGGTTGCGCGCGATGAGGCGCGCGTGGGCGAGCCCGACGCGGGGGTTCTCCATCACCGCCTTGATGACCGAAGGCAGCGGGTCGAAGCACAACGCGGACAGCTCCGGGTCCTGCGCGGTGTGCGCCAGCGCGACACGCTGGTCCTCGGGTTGCGGATGCAACCGCGTCTCGAAGAGCTGGCGGAAGTTGCCCAGCGCGACCTCGGGCACGTCCTCCGTGTCGGTCTCGGCGTCTGGAGGCTCGGCGGGGACGACGTCGGACTCGGAGGTCTCGAGGACGTCGGATTCGCTCGCATCGGCCTCTTGAGGAAGCAGCTCCAGCGTGGGGAGCTCCTCGTCCGGCGGCGTGTGGGGCGCGGTGGGCGCGAGTGGCTCGTAGCCGGGGCTCACGGAGGGGGCCTGTGCCCGTGGCATGCCGGGAG
>NZ_SRLW01000662.1:0-918 GCF_006518215.1 Myxococcus sp. AB025B | reverse complement strand
AGGGCGTCTCCACGCGGAAGATGGGCAAGGTGACGAGGGCGCTGATGGGCGAGGACGTCTCGCGCTCGACGGTGAGCCGGGTGACGAAGTCCCTCGAAGAGAAGGTGGAGGGCTTGCGCACCCAGCCGCTCACCCAGGCCTTCCCCTACCTCTACCTGGACGCCACCTTCCTGGACGCACGGTGGGCGCGCACGGTGCAGAACGTCTCCGCCCTGGTGGCCTACGGCGTGGGAGAGGATGGGCACCGGCACCTGTTGGCCGTGACTCTGGGCGGCAGCGAGTCGCAGGAGTCGTGGCTGGAGCTGCTGCGCCAACTGCTGGAGCGGGGGCTGACGGGCGTAAGGCTCGTCATCGCCGACGGGCACGCGGGCCTGGCCGCGGCGGCCCGACAGGCCCTGCCCGAGGCGCAGTTGCAGCGCTGCACGGTGCACCTCACCCGCAACGTGCTCGCCAAGGCCCCCTGGAGGCTGCGCGGGAGGCTGGGCAAAGAGACGTCGGCCATCTTCGAGGCGCCCACCCTCCAGGAGGCCAGGAAGCGAATGGAGGCCCTCCAGGAGGGCCTGGGGCGCCAGGTGCCCGAGGCCATGGAGTGCCTGCGCCAGGGCTTCGCCGCCGCCACCTGCTTCTTCGCCTTCCCCAAGGCCCACTGGAAGCGTCTGCGCAGCACCAACGGCCTGGAGCGCCTCCATGGCGAGGTGAAGCGCCGCATCCGGGGTGTCGGTGCCTTCCCTGACCGCGCCAGCGCCCTGCGCCTCATCACCGCTGTCGCCCTGGAAGTTACCGGCGTCTGGGACGACCGCCGCTACCTCGATATGTCCCTGCTGAAGTCAAACTCAGACACCGCTGCATGACCCCGCCAAGGAGCATTCCTCCCCCGAACCCCCTCCGAACCAACTACACACGATTCGGGACTTGACC
>NZ_SRLW01000661.1:0-938 GCF_006518215.1 Myxococcus sp. AB025B | reverse complement strand
GCGGCGCATCCGCTGTCCTCTTGAGGCCTCGTGCCTTGACGTTTTGCGCGGCCCTGACGCGTGCACCGCACGCATCCGGACTGCTGCTGGAGCACCGCGAGGCCGTCCTCGGCGCCCAGCGGGGGCTTCAGTGGTAGTAGCCGGAGCCGCGCACGTTGCCGTGCGCAGGCAGTGCCTCGGGCCGCGGCTCTTGCGTCACGGGCTCGCGGTCGAGGTTGTTCTTGAGAATCGCCACGACGCTCTTGTACGTGCACGCCCTCAGTCGCAGCGCCCGCGCGCACGCGGCTTCAATCCTCTGCGGCTCGTACTTGCGGTTCAGGTGCAGCAGGCCCAGGCAGGCCCGGAAGCCGTGCTGGGCGTGCACCCGTCGACGAAGGATTTCCTCCACCAGCGCCGCGGTGGCGGGCCCCGTCTTCTTCGCCCACTCAATCAGCCGCGGCGGCGTCCACTCCGCCTGGGCCTGGTGGGACTTGGGCATGTGTTCGCTCTGGGTAGTGTGGCCGCCCCGCTGGAAGCTGCGCACGTGCGAGGTGACGCGCCGTCCGCCCAGCAGCAGCTCGACGGTGCTCGCCGTCGCACGCAGGTCCAGCTGCTTGCCCACCAGCTGGTACGGCACGCTGTAGAAGTGGTCGTCGAATTCGACGTGGTAGTCGACGTGCACCTTCGGACGGGCCCAGTCCGCGTACTCGTATCGGCGTGCCGGCAGCGGCCTCAGCGCGGCCCGCTCCATCTCTTCGAAAACCTCTCGTCGCGACTTCTTCAGCTTCTTCATCGGCCGACTATTGAGCTTCTCCAGCAGCGGCCTCACCGCCTGGCGCACCTCCTCCAGCGAGAAGAAGGTGCGGTGGCGCAGTGCCGCCAGAATCCACCGCTCGGCCAGCAGCACGCCTTGCTCCACCTTCGCCTTGTCCCGGGGCTTGCGCACTCGGGCCGGAATC
>NZ_SRLW01000660.1:0-939 GCF_006518215.1 Myxococcus sp. AB025B | reverse complement strand
GGGTGGGGGAAGGGGCGTGATGGCGTCCGGACGTCGCGTTTCAGCCAGGTCGAAATTCCCGGGGGGAGGCGGCCCACGAAAAAGTCGGGAAGGTCGCGTTGACAGCGTTGTTGGCTGCTTTAAGTGCTGCCGTGCAGCCGGGAGCGACGTTCGTTTCGTGGGGTGAGCCCGTGACTCAGCCGATGATCCGGATTGAAGGTTTGACGAAAACCTACGGGGCCACCCAGGCCCTGCGAGGGGTGAGCTTCGAGGTCCCCCGAGGGCAGGTGGTGGGGTTCCTGGGGCCCAACGGGGCCGGCAAGTCCACCACCATGAAGATACTGGCCGGCTTCGTGACGCCCACCACGGGGACGGCGCGGGTGAACGGGCTGGACGTGCGCGAGGACCCGGTCGCGTCGCGGCGGATGCTCGGGTACCTGCCGGAGAACAACCCCCTGTACGAGGAGATGATGGTCAGGGACTTCCTGGACTTCGTCGCCGAGGTGCGGGGCATCCCGAAGCCGCTGCGGGCGGGGCGGCTTCGCGGCGCGGTGGAGCGGTGCGGCCTGGCGTCGGTGCTGGGCAAGGACATCCACCAGTTGTCCAAGGGCTACCGCCAGCGGGTGGGGCTGGCGCAGGCCATCTTGCATGACCCGGACCTGCTCATCCTGGATGAGCCGACCACGGGCCTGGACCCGAATCAGATTGTGGAGATCCGCTCCCTCATCAAGGAGCTGGGCCGCGAGAAGACGGTCATCCTCAGCACGCACATCCTGAGCGAGGTGCAGAGCACGTGTGACCGGGTGCTCATCATCAACGACGGGCGGCTGGTGGCGGACGACACGCCGGAGCGCCTGGGCAAGGGCGAGGGTGGCACCGTCACCGTCGTCCTCACGTCGCGCGCGGGCGCGGGGCTGCAGGAGGCCGTGGTGAGCGAGCAGCTCGGGCGCGTGGCGGGGG
>NZ_SRLW01000065.1:0-38145 GCF_006518215.1 Myxococcus sp. AB025B | reverse complement strand
TCTCCGGCGCGCCCAGCCCCACCCAGCCCTGCGCGCGCCACGCGGCCCGGTCCGACAGGGACACGGCCGCGGCTGTGTGGCGCGCGAAGGGCTGGGTGGGGCTGGGCTCGCTGAAGACGGTGAGCAGCTCGGTCAACGATGACTGTTCGGGCCTGACGCAGTTGGCCTACCGCCGTCCCGGGCTCAGCCTGATGCCGTCGCTCACCCTGCCCGGGGAGAACGGCGTGAAGGCCATCTACCGGAAGGCGGGCTCGTTGGGCGCGCTCCGCCAGACGCCGAAGCCGGGGGACCTGGTGTTCTTCCGCGAGACGCTGGACCGCAACAAGGATGGACGTCGCAACGACGGGCTCACGCACATCGGCATCGTCGAGAAGGTGGGGAAGGACGGCACCGTCACCTTCGTGCATCGCGCGGGCGGTGGGGTGAAGCGCGGCCGCTTCAACCAGGCGCGCCCGGACGTGCACAAGGACGAGAAGGGGCGCGTCGTGAATGACTGGCTGCGCCGCCGCGAGAAGCGCCAGCGGGCCTACCTGGCGGGCGAGCTGGTGGCCGGCTTCGCCTCCGTGGACGACAGCTGGCAGGCGCCCGTCACCGCGTCGCGGACGCAGCGCTGAGGGGGAGGTGACGTCCGGGGCGCGAGGCGCTATGCACGGCGCCGATGTCGACCACGGATGGACGACCGGAAGGCTCGCCGGAGGGTCCCGAGGCCACGGCCCGGACGCCTTCGGTGGCGGCTGTGTCTTCGCAGGCCCCCGCGCCTCGTCGCCGCAAGACGTGGCGATTCAAGGTGATGCTTGGAGCGGTGGTGCTGCTCCTCGGCTTCGGCGTGTATGAGTACGTCACGCTCCCCAAGGCCGCGTCGCTCGAGAAGGAGAACCCGAAGTCGACCGCGCTGATGGACCAGCGCGCCGAGGAGGCTCGGGCCGAGGGGAAGAAGGTCCGTCGGCGGCAGCACTGGGTGCCGCTCTCGTCGGTGCCGAAGCACGCGGTGGACTCGGTGCTCATCTCCGAGGACGCGAGCTTCTATCTGCACGAGGGTGTGGACACGACGGAGATGCGCAAGGCGCTCGGCGAGGCCTGGGCGAAGGGGCAGCTGGGGCGCGGGGCTTCGACCATCACCCAGCAGCTCGCGAAGAACCTCTGGCTGTCCACGGACCGCAGCCTGTTCCGCAAGGCGAAGGAGCTGGTGCTCGCGCGGCGACTGGAGGATGCGCTGTCGAAGAAGCGCATCCTCACGCTGTATCTCAACGTCGTCGAGTGGGGGAACGGCGTCTATGGCATCGACGCCGGAGCGCGGGAGCACTTCGGTGTGTCCGCGTCGCAGGTCTCCGTGGCCCAGGGCGCCATCCTCGCCGCGATGCTGCCCGCGCCTCGCAAGCGTGCTCCGTCCTCCGGCTCTCGCGCGCTGTGGCGGCGCGCGCACTGGATTGTGGACCGGATGGAGTCCGTGGGGCGCATCTCCGAGGCGCAGGCCACGGATGCGCGCGGGGACATCGACCGGTTGTTGGGGCGCACACCCGCGGGGAAGGGCGACGACGGAGACGACGGCGCGTGACCTGCGCGGTGGCTCGCGAAGCACCCGGTGCCATCGCGCGCCTTGTCGATGCCGCCCGTGTCTCTTCGCGCCGTCGCTCCGTGGAGCTTGCGTCACGAGCGTCCAACGTGGCTCGCGGCCTCATCACGCTGGTGCGCGGCCTGCGCGGTGGTGGTGTGTTCAGGGCGTGAGCTGGAGGAACAGCAGGTCTCCCGCGCCTCGCGAGTTGTACGACGTGTCTCCGGGCGCCAGGGCTTTCGTGAAGGGAACGCAGAGCCGGGCCTGGCCTCCGTACGTGACTTGGAGGGCCACGCTGTCCGGTGCGGTGCTCCCCAGCTCACGGGAGTCCATGTGCTTCCCCGCGCTGTCGTAGCGCGCGACGAAGTGGAGGACTTCACCCCGTGAGAGCGCCGTGCTCCCGAGCGCGCCGCCTCCGAGGTCCAGCTTCGCGTCCCGCGTCCAGCCGGCGACGACCAGCTCGCCCTTCGAGCTGCGGCCCAAGGACTGGCCGCGCGCTGCTTTCGAGGCGCCCATGACGCGCGCCCAGCCATCCGCCGCCGTCTCGTGCAGCGTACCGAGCAGGACGTCCTCGCTCGCCTCGACCGCCTCCCCGTCGAAGGAGAACCGGCCGCTGACGTCACCGACGAAGGCCACGTCCCCACGTGCCATGGGGGTGAGCGCGCGGATGCTGCCCTTGGCTCCGTTGAAGGCGCGGAACCACTGCGGCGTGCCGTTCGCGGAGAGCTTGCCGAGGAACGGCGTCTCTCCGCTCGTCGCGTTCAGCAGCCACGAGTCCGTGTGCCCGCCGATGTAGATGAAGCCCGCGCCATCCGTGGCGAGGGCCTCCGCGGTCGAGCCCTCGTCTCCACCTGGAAACGCGAGCGACCACTCGTGGGCACCGCTCGCGTGGAACTTCGCGAGGAAGAGCGCGGGCACGGAGTCATCCCGCGTCCGGTTCCCCGGGTCCGCGTAGAGCCGCCCACGCCCCAGGCCCATCTCGCCCGTGAAGTGGCCCGTGATGATGACACTCCCCCGCGAGTCGAGCGTCACCGCCTGTGCCCTCGCGAGCCCCGAGCGCGTGTCCGAGAGCTCCGCGCGAAAGCCTCGGGACCACAGCGGTGTCCCTTCCGCGGACAGCTTGAGCAGGAAGATGCCGGACGCCACCGACGCCTCCTCGATGTACGTCAGCGCGCCCGTGCCCAGGTCTGGGGCACCCTGATATGCGCCCACGGCCCAGACCTCACCCGAGGTCGCCACCGCGAGCCCCGTGGCCTCCACGCGCTCACCCACCGCGTAGGCTCGCGACCACTGGTGCGAGCCATCCGCGCCGTAGCGCGCCACGACGAGTCCTCGCTCGCCCTGGAAGATTTCGCCGCCGAAGTCACCGCTGTCCTTGAAGGCGCCCGCGACGAGGAAGTCGAGCCCGTCCTCCGCGCTCGCCATCGCCGTGACGCGCTCGTCTCCTGCTCCTCCGCGATGCCAGCTCCAATCCGGTGCGGGTGTCCGAGGGGGCGCTGTCGGCTCCCGTGTCTCCACCACGAGGCGCGGCCGCATCGCCGGGTCCACGTCCTCGCGCGAGGCGAAGTCCGCGCCGTCGATGTCCGTCGAGAAGAGTCCGAAGTCCCGCGTGCCGTTGCCCGTCACCGCGGACGTCACATCCAGCTCCACCCAGCGGCCGGCGCGCACCTCCTTCGCGTCGGACAACGCGGGGCCTATCGCGGCGGGCTGCCGGTCGAACGTGACGCTGTCCTCCTTCCAGTCGGAGTCCACCAGCCGGACGACGGGCCCATGGCCCGAGCCGTTCGTCACGAACAGTCGCAACACCGCGCGCTTCACCGGGCCCTTCAGCCCCGACACCTCGAAGCGCAGGAAGGAGCGGTACTCGACGGGGGCGTCGTCCACGTAGAGCTGCGGCGCGGCGCCGAAGTTCTTGTCGGGCCTGACGGAGTCGACGTGTGCATCCGCGACGGCGACGAAGGTGCCGCCTCCGGTCGCGAAGTCGCCCTGCTGCTCCAGGGGCGTCACCGCCTCGGGTGAGGTGAGGCCGCCACAGTGCGGCAGCAACGCCAGGACCGCCATCGCCCCCGCCTCTCGCCATCCCCGCTTCCTGCTTCCGTGCATCGTCCCCCCCACGCCGCGTGCTCGCGAGGAGGCCGGCTGTGCATCGAGGGTGCCGCGCGCGGACGTGCGAAGCCCGACCCTCGCCTCATCCCGACGGACGAGGCGAGGGGCAAGGCGCTTCCTCCGAGGAAGAAGACGAGGGCCCGGCGTGGGGCGCTACAGTCCGCCCGCTTCCAGCGCGCCACCCAATCCCGGGAAGGGCTTGGTCAGCACGGCCTGGAACACGATGTCCTCGAGGACAATCTCGACGGGGAACCGGGGCGTGCCCAGCCCGCTGCGCACCACGGTGTTGCTGACGATGAACCAGACGCGCCGCTTGCCCACGGCGTCCTTCAGCGCGGGATGGTCGATGCGGATGGGCGTTCGGGTCTCCGGGTCGAAGTCCCGCGTGGGGAGGATCTCCGCCGCCTGCGCGTAGTACGCGGGCCGGTTCAGGTCCGAGTAGACGAGGGGCTCGTCAGGCGTGGCCTGCCCGGTGAAGGACAGCCGCATGGACGTGCGCAGCGTCAGCGACGGGGACGGGTTGACGATGGTGAACGTGGCGGAGACCTCCTCCACGATGATGTCCAGGTCGTCGGTGTTGACCGACTCCTCGGGCAGGTCCAGCGCCACCTCGGCGTAGACGGGCTGGAGGACGGAGGTGACGGGCACGCGCACGTCGAAGGGCTCGGTCTCGATGTCGATGCGCGCCGAGCAGCCGGACAACATCAGGACACAGCAGGCGAAGAGCGCGCGCATCATCGGAAGGACCAGGAGACATCGAAGACGGGAAGGACGGGGAGCGTCTCGCCGGGGACGGCCGGGTCGCTCAGGTCGACATACGTGGCGCCGAGGCCCAGGCCGAAGCCCTCGCCGCCGTAGCGGATGCCCGCGGCGGCGCGCAGCTTCGCGCCACCCTTCACCCGCACGCCGGCCTCCGCGACCACGGACCAGTGCCCCACGAAGTTGAGCGCCGCGCCGCCGGTGAAGGACAGGTAGTCGGTTGTGTAGCGCGCGTAGCGGGCCTCGCCCTGCACCAGCAGCCGGCCGAGCGACAGGCCGTAGACGGCGTAGAACGAGGGGCCCTGGAACTCGGGCTCGAAGCGCTGCAGGCCGGTCGTCCGGGACTCGACGATGCCCGAGTAGACGGAGGCGCCGACGAAGTGCGTGTAGCGCGCGCCCACGACGAAGCGGTGCGGGCCGGACGCGAGCGCCCAGCGCAGGCCCAGGTTGGGGGCGAGCAGCAGGTCCGCGTAGACGGAGGTGTCCAGCGCGAGCCCCGCGAACAGCGGCAACGCGGAGCGCTGCAGCCCGAGCACGGGCGCGTCGATGACCTCCGCCGCGTCCGAGCCCATCAGTCGCGCGGTGTTGGTGCGCACGCCGACCGAGGGCTCCGCGGAGGCGGGCAGGGGAGACAGCCAGGAGACGAGGAGACTGCACAGGGCGGCGGTTCCGGTGCCAATGACTCGCACGCGAGAACGTCTGGAGTGTTTCAAATGGGGTGCTCCTGAAGTGGGCGACGCGGGTCCGGCGTGCGCCTCACGTGAGCCAGGTTGTATCGCTCGACAGCGGCGGGGTCGATGGGTGGTCCGGGCGGTCATTTTCAACCTGCCCCGGTGAAACCACACTCATGCACGAGCAGCCGTGTCTTCCGTCGGTCCGGTTGCCCGGAGTCTCGTGATTCGTTCAATGCCTGCCAAAGACATGGGCCCGTGTGCGTCCGTCGGATGGGCGGGAACACCCATGGGCGGAGCGGTGGGCGTGCTGGCGGGCGACCGGGAGCGGGTCGGCTCGCGAAGGCTCCGAGCCTCGCGTCTGGCGCATGAGTGGAACTCACAGCGCGACGCTGTGGGCCTCATGGTGTGAGGAGCACCAACGTCCCTTGGCGGTGGGGTGCACGCTACCCTCGCGAAGGGTGCGGCCTCATCACCCGGGCATGCCGGCCAGGCGAGCGCGGTGCCCGCCTGGGGAAGCCGCCGCACCGTACACGCGGGCCTGACGGGCCCGAGGAGCACCAGGGCCGTGGACGTCGAGCAGGAGCACGCAGGGGACGAGCGGGAGCGCGCGCTGGAGCTGCTGCGCCGGTTCGGCTGGAACGCCACGTCCTTCCAGGTGCTGATGCCGGGCTTCCGCTACTGGTTCGACCCCGCGGGTGACGCCTTCGTCGCGTACGTGGACACGGGCGGCGCGTGGGTCGCCGCCGGAGCGCCCATCGCCGCGGAGGCATCACTGGCCCGCGCGGCGGAGGGCTTCCGCGAGGCCGCGCGGCGCGAGGGTCGGCGCGTGTGCTTCTTCGCCACCGAGCCGCGCTTCACCGAGGCCGTCCCCATGGAGTCGCTCTCCATCGGCGAGCAGCCAGTGTGGGAACCCTCCCGCTGGGACACCGTGGTGCGCGGCAGCAAGAGCCTGCGTGAGCAGCTGCGCCGCGCGCGCTCGCACGGCGTGGTGGTGCGCGAGCTGCCCTCGGAGGTGCTCGAGGACGCGGAGCACCCCTCGCGGCAGGCGCTGGAGCGGCTCAAGAAGCGGTGGCTCGCGTCGCGGCGCATGGCCCCCATGGGCTTCCTGGTGCAGCTGCGCCCGGACTCCTTCGCGCGCGAGCGGCGCGCCTTCGTCGCCGAGGCGAAGGGCGAGCTCATGGGCTTCCTGCTCGTGTCCCCTGTCTACGCGCGCGACGGCTGGTTCCTCCAGGACCTGGTGCGCGACCCGGAGTCCCCCAACGGCACCGCGGAGGCCCTGGTGGACGCGGCCATGCGCACGGCCGCCGCCGAGGACCGCCGCTATGTGACGCTGGGCCTCGCGCCCCTCTCCGGCCCGGTGCGCCCGTGGCTGCGGCTGGCGCGCGCCTGCGGCCGGCCCCTGTTCGACTTCGAGGGTCTGCGCACCTTCAAGGCGAAGTTCCGCCCCGACTCCTGGGTGCCCCTCCACCTCTCATATCCGGAGCCGCGCGGAGGCGTGCTCGCCGTCTACGACGCGCTGCGAGCCTTCGCGCGCGGCAGCCTGGTGCGCTTCGGCGTGGCCACGCTGCTCAGGCGCCCCCGCTTGCTGGTGCACGCCCTCGCGGTGCTGCTCGTGCCCTGGACGGCGCTGCTCGCGCTGCCCACCACCACGCGCTGGTTCCCGTCCCTGCGCGTGCAGTGGAGCTGGGTGCTGTTCGACGTGGCGCTGGCCGCGGGCCTCTTCTCCCTGGTGCGCCGCTGGCGCAACGGGCTGGCCACCACCCTGGTGTGCCTCACCGCCGCGGACGCGTGCCTCACCTTCGTCCAGGCCGCCGTCTACAACGCGCCCCGCGCGCGCGGCCCCGTCGACTGGCTGGTCATCACCGCCGCCATCCTCGCGCCCGCCACCGCCTCCGGCCTGCTCGTGCGCGCTCGCGACTTCCGCCTGCCCGCGCGCTGACGCACCGCGCTCATTCCCTGGCGGACATCCCGCCCTCGCGGGTTTCCACAGGTCGACACTCCTCCGAAAGTCACCTGGACCCGAAGGCAGGGAGAATGGTGTTTTCCGGAAAGAGCTGTTCTGGCTTCGGGCGCCGCGACTTTCTCGCGGCGCCGTCCGTCGCCGGTTGGGAGGGGTGACCATGCGAACGCCGTGGGGCGTTGCCCTGTCGCTCGCCGTGTTGCTGTGGGTCCACGAGAGCCACGCCGCGCCCGAAGCCCAGCGCTCGGCTCCGCCACCCTCGCCGTTGCCGCCCGGGGTGTCGGCCGTGCTGTGGAAGCTGTCGGTGCCAGAGAGCGCGGCGCCCACGCCGGAGCGGGTGGCGTTGGGAGAGAAGCTCTACAACGAGAAGCGTCTGTCCCTGGATGACAGCGTGTCGTGCGCCACGTGCCACGACCCGGCCAAGGGCTTCACGGACCACCTGCCGGTGTCGGCGGGCGTGAAGGGCCAGTTCGGCATGCGCAACAGCCCGACGGTGCTCAACGCGCTCTTCAACGCCTCGCAGTTCTGGGACGGGCGCGCGGCGACGCTGGAGGACCAGGCGAAGCTGCCCATCCTCAACCCGGTGGAGATGGCCATGCCGTCCCCCGAGGCCGTGGTGGCCAAGCTCAAGGGCATCCCCGAGTACGTCACCGCCTTCCAGCAGGTCTTCAAGCGCGACATCACCTACGACGACCTGGCCGCGGCCATCGCCGCCTTCGAGCGCACGCAGTTCTCCGGCAGCGCCCGCTTCGACCGCTTCATCCACGGCGAGACGAAGGCGCTCAACGAGTCCGAGCGCCGGGGCTGGGCGCTGTTCAACGGCAAGGCGCGCTGCAACGCGTGCCACGCGGGCAACGCCGTGTCGCCGCTGTTCAGTGACCAGAAGTTCCACAACATCGGCGTGTCCGCCCACAACCAGGACTTCCCGCAGCTGGCCCGCGAGGGCCTGAAAATCGTCCGCCTGGGCGACGAGAAGCAGATCGACGAGCTGGCGCTCCAGACGCGCTTCTCCGAGCTGGGCCGCTTCCTGGTGACCAAGCAGGAGAACGACGTGGGGGCCTTCAAGACGCCCACGCTGCGCAACGTGGGCATCACCGCCCCGTACATGCACGACGGCACGCTCGCGACGCTGTGGGACGTCATGGACCACTACAACAAGGGCGGCGTGGCCAACCCGTTCCTCGATGGAGGGATGCAGCGGCTGGGGCTGACGGAGCCTGAAATCGACGACCTGGTGGCCTTCCTCTTCACGCTCACCGACGAGCGCTTCACGAAGCTCAATGGCCAGGAGCTGGCGAAGCAGCGCGCGCGCAAGAACAAGCGCCCGGAGCGGGACACCGCGGTGGCGATGGGGAAGAAGGGGAACCTGGGAGACCTGGCGCCCAATCCGGACCTGGCGGTGAAGAACCCGGCGGACATCGGCGTGTATGGCACCGAGACCTTGCCCAAACCCGCTTCGACGAAGCAGCCCTGAGGAGGCGCCGTCCATGGGGAACAAGTTCCGCAGCATCGAGACGAAGCACCACGAGGAGCGCGACGCCTTCTTCGAGGGCCTCAAGCGCCTGGACCGCCGGGCCTTCCTGCGCGTGGCGGGCATGTCCGCCGGCATCGTCGCCGGCATGGGCCTGCGCACGCCGCAGAGCTTCCAGCTGGTCAACGTGGCCGAGGCGCAAGGCACCAAGCCGCGCTTCACCTTCGCGTACATCTCCGACACGCACCTGTACGAGCAGAAGCTCAATGACCGCTTCGTGCGCTCCATCCTGAAGGCGGTGGACGACGTCAACGGGCTGGACCCGCAGCCGGACTTCGTCCTCTTCGGCGGGGACCTCGCCCAGCTGGGCGCGCCGGGCGAGCTGAAGCTGGGCGCCCAGATTCTCAAGAGCGTCAAGGCGCCCGTGAAGATGATGGTGGGCGAGCACGACTGGTTCCTCGACATGGGGGACATGTGGAAGGACCTGTTCGGCGCGCCGAACTACTCGTTCGACCACAAGGGCGTGCACTTCGTGGTGCTCAACTCCATCCTGGAGAAGGACTTCTGGACGGAGCGCAAGCTCACGCCGAAGGAGCGGATGCAGATTGTCGCGGGCCTGGACAACGGCATCCAGTCCCGCTTCGAGGTGGGCGAGCCGCAGCGCGCCTGGATGAAGCAGGACCTGGCGAAGGTGGACAAGAAGACCCCGGTCATCGTCTTCAGCCACTCGCCGCTCTACAAGTACTACCGCCCCTGGAACTTCTGGACGGACGACGCGGACGAGGTCCAGGCGCTGCTCAAGCCCTTCGACAAGGTCACCGTCATCCACGGGCACACGCACCAGCTGTTGTCGAACCGCATCGGCAACATCCAGTTCCACGGGATGCTGTCCACCGCGTGGCCGTGGCCGTACGCGCCCGAGGGCCTGCCGCAGCTCACGGTGCAGATGAACCGGCCGGACCCGTTCAGCCAGTTCGACGGGTGCGGAGACGGACGCATGGACGTGCTGGAGTCGGGTCTGGTGGACAAGCTGTACAACCTCTGGGAGCGCAACCCCATCACCGTCCGGGCCAGCTACCTGGGCTCGGGTGGGAAGCAGGACGCGCCGCCCCGGACGAAGCTTCCGAGCTACTGAGCGCGAGGCGACACGATGAACTTCCGGATGAAGCTGTGGGTGGGAACCGGAGCGCTGCTGTCCTTCGCGGGAGGCGTGGCCCTGGCCACCAGTCCCGCCGAGCGCCCCAAGGCGTCCTCGCTGAAGACAGAGCCGCTGCCGCGTCACCAGGTGCCCGTGTCGAAGGACGGCAACCTGGTGGTGGGCATGTGCGACGGCCAGACGTCCCTGGAGGTCAAGGGCGTCAAGGAGGGTGAGTCGCTCACGCGCGAGCAGGCCCAGCGCGTGTCCGACGAGCTGATGGCCGCGTGGCACCAGAAGAACCCGGACGCGACGTGGGACCCGCCGCCCGTGCGGCGCGTGGTGGCGCAGGCGCAGAAGCAGCCGCAGCCCAACCCGCCCATGGGCACCAACCAGCCCTCGACGGGCGGTGTGGTGCGCGAGGGCGGCGTCACGGCGGAGAGCGGCGGCCGCGAGGTGCGCAAGGAGGCCGGCGCGAACATCCAGGACGGCCACTCCTACGGCGCCTTCACGCCTCGCGATGAGGCGGTGTGGGCCGCGTCCACGCAGCAGTTCGTGGAGGAGGGCCACCGCGTGTTCCACGACGCGGCGGCCGTGGGCGGCACCATCGCGGTATCCTGTGACATGTGTCACCCGGATGCATCGAACACCCACCCGGAGACGTATCCGAAGTACCAGGTGCAGCTGGGCCGCGTGGCGCTGCTGCGGGACATGATCAACTGGTGCATCGAGAACCCGGTGCGCGGCAAGCCGCTCGCGGATGGAGACCCTCGGATGCGCGCGATGGAGGCCTACATCTACGCGCAGCGCAAGGGCGTGAAGCTGGAGTACGGGAAGAAGTAGTCCGCGCGTGGGCCCGTGCCTCGGGGGAGCGGGGCACGGGTGCACAGTCGCGGCGACGGGCCACCGGAACAGTCCGTGGCCGGTTGGGGGACCGACGAGCCCGGGGCTCACGCGAGGGTTGACGGCGGTGTCCGGAAGGACGATGTCTCGCGGGCAAGACGCATGAGCTTCTCGCCCCCCATCAGCGCTCCCTCCGAAACCGTCAACGCCCTGAGAGACAGGGGCTACGCCGTGCTGGACCGCGCGGGCCTGTCCGCGCTGGTGGGCATCCCCGCCGCGGAGCTGGATTCATGGCGGCCCACCTGGGACGCGCTGCCGACGGACGGCTACCTGCGCGACGGTGGCCGATATCGAACGCGCCGCCACTCGTGCTTCGTCGTGGAGGGCGACACCGTCACCCAGGTGCCCCACCGCGCGCACTGGCAGCCCGTCGAGTACAACGCCCTGCACGGCGGCCTGGAGCGCTGGTTCGAGCCGATGACGTCCACCGTCATCGAGCACCCCGAGTGGCCCCGGCTGCTCAGCCGCCTGGCGGCCTGCGGCTCGGCGCTCAAGGGCGCGCAGCCCTGGTACGTGGAGGCGCACCAGTTCCGCATCGACACCACGGACGGCATCGGCCGGCCGACGCCCGAGGGCGCGCACCGCGACGGCGTGGACTTCGTCGTGGTGCTGCTCGTCGGACGCGACGGCATCAAGGGCGGCGAGACGCGCGTGTTCGAGGCCGCTGGCCCCAACGGCATCCGCTTCACGCTGACGGAGCCCTGGTCGGCGCTGCTGCTCGACGACGAGCGGGTCATCCACGAGAGCACGCCCATCCAGCCGATGGGGACCGCGGGACACCGCGACACCCTGGTGCTCACCTTCCGCGCCAAGGGCTTCCAGGGCCCCTGAGCCGCGGTCAGGACCGCCAGGCGAACCACCTCCTCCCGAGAGCCGGAGACGATACCGAGGGGCCACCGCGCGAGGCCCGGGCGACACCCTCGTGACGAGGCGCGTCCGGAATCGTCGGAACGACGTCCTTGTCTCCGAGTGGAGGTCCGCTTGAGACTCACCCCGCGGTGGTCGCGGCTCGCACGCTTTCGTGAGAGGGGGAGCGGCCAGCGGCCCGGGCCTGTCCCGGCACAGGAGCAGGTGATGTTGGACACTCTCTGGCAGGACCTCCGTTACGGCGCGCGCGTGCTCGTTCGCAGCCCCGCCTTCACCCTCGCCATCCTGTTGACGCTGGCGCTGGGCATCGGCGCGAACACGGCCATCTTCAGCCTCATCCACGGCGTGCTGCTCCGGCCGCTGCCCTATGCGGACGGCGCGCGGCTGGTGCACCTGGAGCAGCCGGTGACCCGGGCGGGCGTGGAGAACACGGGCTTCTCGCCGGTGGAGCTTGCGGACTACCGGGCGCAGCTCACGCGCATCCAGGGGCTGGTGGAGTACCACTCGATGCCCTTCAACATCGTGGGACACGGCGAGCCTCGGCGGGTGCAGACGGCGGTGGTGTCCGCGGGCTTCTTCGACACCCTGGGCGTGCGTCCGCTCCTGGGCCGCGCGTTCCTCCCCGAGGAGGAGGCCCCCGGCGCCGCGCCCGTGCTCATCCTCAGTCACGCGTATTGGAAGAACGTGCTGGGCGGAGACCCGGCCATGGTCGGGAAGACCTTCACGATGAACGGGCGAACGCACACGGTCATCGGCGTGCTGCCTCCCGTGCCGCAGTACCCGGCGGAGAACGACGTGTACATGCCCATCTCCGCGTGCCCGTTCCGCTCGGGCGCGGACTGGGCGCATGGGCGTACCAGTCGCGGGCTCACCGTCCTCGGACGACTGGCGCCGGGAGTGTCGCTCGCGGAGGCCCGCGTCGAGCTGGCCACGGTGGCGACGCGGCTGCATGAGACGCATCCGGAGGACTACCCTCCGGCGGAGGGGTTCTCCACCACGGTGTCGAGCCTCCAGGACCGGCTGGTGGCGCGTGCGCGGCCCACGCTGCTGCTGCTGCTGGGCACCGCGCTCTTCCTGCTGCTCGTCGTCTGCGCGAACGTGGCGAACCTCACGCTGGCGCGTCTGGCGCGGCGTGAGCAGGAGCTGGCGGTCCGCGCGGCGCTGGGCGCGGGGCAGGGCAGGATTGCACGGCAGTTGCTGACCGAGCACCTGTTGCTGTCGCTCGTGGGCGGACTGCTCGGGCTCATGGTGGCGGCGGCGGGCATGGAGCTGCTGGTGGCGTTCGTGGCGCGCTACACGTCGCGCGCGGTGGAGGTGGAGGTCGGCCTGCCCATGCTGCTCATCAACCTCTGCCTGTCGCTGGGCACGGGGCTGGTGCTCTCGCTGCTGCCCGCGATGCCGGCGCGCACGGTGCTCGGCTCGGCCGTCACCGGGGGCGCGGGGACGTCCCGGGTGAGCCCGCGTCTGCGGGGGTTCTTCATCGTCTCGCAGGTGGCGCTCTCGTGCATCCTGCTGGTGGGCGCGGGGTTGATGTTGCGCAGCATGGCGCGGCTGCATCGCGTGGACCCGGGGTTCGACGCGGACAACGTGCTCACCGCGCGCGTGGACCTCGGGTGGGACCGTTATCGCGAGGACGACAAGGTCCGCGCCTTCGTCGAGGAGCTGTTGCCCCGGCTGGAGGCGATGCCGGGGGTGACCTCCGTCGGTCTGGCCAACGCGCTGCCGCTCAGTGAGAACAGGCCCTGGACGACCACGTTGCAGGTGGACGGACAGGAGCTCGCTCCGGGGCAGACGCGGCCCCAGGCGGACCTGCGCAGCGCGACGGGCGGCTACTTCCGGGCGCTCGGCGTGCCGTTGCTGAAGGGGCGGCTGTTCGAGCCAGGTGACCGTCCCGGAACGGACCCGGTGGTGGTGGTGAACCAGGCGTTCGTGCGCGCACACCTCGGCGGTGGGGAGGGAGTGGGGCGGCGCATCTCGTTCGATGGAGGGAAGCACTGGGTCACGGTGGTGGGCGTGGTGGGGGATGTGCGGGAGCGCGGACTCGGCGATGCGCCGCCGCGCGAGGTGTATCTCCCGTTCGCGCTGCAGCCACTGAGGGACTTGAGGCTGCTCGTCCGCACGCAGGGCCCGCCGATGGTGCTCGCGGAGCGCGTGCGCGCGCTGGTGCACGAGCTGGACGCGGTGCAGCCGGTGACGGACGTG
The DNA here is from genome assembly GCF_006518215.1 of Myxococcus sp. AB025B. Classification (NCBI taxonomy): domain Bacteria; kingdom Pseudomonadati; phylum Myxococcota; class Myxococcia; order Myxococcales; family Myxococcaceae; genus Myxococcus; species Myxococcus sp. AB025B. The sequence continues at coordinate 24,516 of NZ_SRLW01000065.1, read as the reverse complement.
CATCCGCTGTCGAACGTGCGCAACGAGTCGCTCGCCGCGCCGCGCTTGATGACGATGCTCCTGGGGTTCTTCGCGGTGCTGGCGCTGGTGCTGACGTGCACGGGCCTGTCCGGCGTGGTGGCGTTCTCGGTGAGCCAGCGGGTGCGGGAGATGGGCATCCGCCTGGCGCTCGGTGCGACGCCCGCGGGCGTGCTCGCGCTGGTGCTGCGACAGGGCATGCACCTGGTGCTGGTGGGGCTCGCGGTGGGGACGGCGGGGGCGCTCGGCCTGTCCTCGTTGATGGAGGGGTTGCTGTTCGGCGTGGAGCCCACGGACCCGGTGACGTTGCTGGGCGTGCTGCTGTTGCTGGGCGGCACGGGCGTGGTCGCCTGTCTGCTGCCCGCGCTGCAGGCCTCGCGGGTGGACCCGGCCATCTCGCTGCGGGGCGCGTGACTCGCGTGTGGCGCTGGGCGAGGGAGCCCACCCTCGCCGCGAGGCAGGCGCTCGGAGTCGTGCTCGCGTCTCGGGGCTGGCGTGACACCTCGCGAAGAGCCCACGCTCCCGAGGCGGGGCTAACATGCCGGAGCGTGAGGCGCGGATGACGGCGACACGGAAGCGGGTGGGCATCCTCGGCTACGAGGGCGTGGAGAGCCTGGACCTCGTCGGGCCGCTGGAGGCCTTCGCGAAGGTCCAGTCGGACGGCCAGCGCGGCTACGAGGTGCTGGTGGTGGGGCTGCACCCGGGAGAGTTCCGCTCCGAGTCGGGCGTCGTCTTCAAGCCGCACCTCGTGCTGGAGGACGCGAGCGGGTTGGACACGCTCGTCATCCCCGGGGGCGCGGGCCTGCGGACCCCGGAGACCCACGCGCGGGTGACGCGGTGGCTGCGCGCGCATGGGGCGAAGCTCCGTCGAGTCGTCTCCGTGTGCACGGGCATCTACGCGCTCGCGGCGTCGGGGCTGCTCGATGGACGACGCGCCACCACGCATTGGCAGTTCGCGCGGGACGTGGCCGAGCGCTTCCCGAAGGTCCGCGTCGAGGCGGACGCGCTGTTCATCCAGGACGGCTCCTTCTACACGTCCGCGGGAATCACCGCGGGCATCGACCTGGCGCTCGCGCTCATCGAGGAGGACCACGGCCCACGCTCGGCGCTCACCGTCGCGCGGGAGCTGGTGATGTACCTCAAGCGCCCCGGAGGCCAGGCCCAGTACTCGGAGCCGCTGCGCTTCCAGGAGGAGAGCGGAGGACGCTTCGGAGACCTGCCGAGCTGGATGCTGGTCAACCTCGCCAAGGACCTCTCCGTCGAGGCCCTGGCCGAGCGTGTCTCCCTCAGTCCGCGACACTTCGCGCGCCAGTTCCGCGCGGTCTTCGGACAGACGCCCGCCGCGTACGTGGAGCAGCTCCGGCTGGAGGAGGCGCGGCGCAGACTGGTGGAGGGCCACGGCGGCATCGAGCAGGTGGCGCTCGCCGTGGGCTTCCAGAGCGCGGACGTCTTCCGCAGGGCCTTCGAGCGTCGCTTCGGCGTGGCGCCGAGCCTGTATCGCGAGGGCTTCCGCGCCCGTGCGTCGGCGGGTCCCAGGGGCTCGCCAAGGCCCGGGCGTCCTGGTGGCGCCAGGCGGACGGGGGCTCGAGCGCGGGCCTCACGCTGAGCCCCGGGCGGGACGCGGTGTGTCGCCGGTGGGGCACGCCGGGCGGGTGGCGAGGACCCGGGGCTTCAAGGGAAGCTGCCTGCTCGTGGGAGGGCGAGGGGTCGTGGCCTGGAATGGGCGCGGCCGAGCCGTGTTGGAGGCCCGCCGCATCCCCACCAGGAGACGAGGACCATGGGCAGGTTGTTTGTCGCGCCGCTGCTGACCGGGCTGTTGACCGCTTCGGCGGCGATGGCGGAGGAGGACCCCTTCCTGTGGCTGGAGGAGGTGCAGGGGCAGCGCGCGCTGGAGTGGGTGCGCGCGCAGAACGCGAAGACGGAGGTCGTGCTGGAGAAGGACCCGCGCTTCGAGCCCTTCCAGGCCGAGGCGCTGCGCATCTTCACCGCCACGGACCGCATCCCCGCTCCCTCGTTCCGCGCGGGCGGCGTGGACACCTTCTGGCAGGACGCGGCGAACCCTCGCGGCCAGTGGCGACACACCACCACGGAGGGCTACGCGAGCCCCACCATCCCCTGGCAGACGGTGCTGGACGTGGACGCGCTGTCGAAGACGGAGGGCGCCAACTGGATCTGGAAGGGCAAGGAGTGTCTGCCCCCCGCGGACCAGCGCTGCATCGTGCGCCTGTCCAACGGCGGCAAGGACGCGGTGGAGGCGCGCGAGTTCGACGCGGGCACGAAGCAGTTCGTCGAGAACGGCTTCAAGCTCACCGAGGGCAAGCAGTCCGTGGACTGGCTGGACACGGACACGCTGCTCGTGGGCCGTGACTGGGGCGGGGACACGCTCACCGAGTCCGGCTACCCGTTCGTGCTCAAGCGCTGGAAGCGCGGCACGCCGGTGGAGCAGGCGACGGAGGTGTTCCGCGGCGAGCGCACGGACGTGTCCGCGTCGCCCATCATCCTGCGGGACGAGGAGGGCGCGCTCCAGGCGGTGCTCGTCAACCGCGGGGTGACGTTCTACGAGTCGGAGCTGTACCTGCTGGGAGACGCGGCGCCCGTGCGGCTGCCGTTCCCGAGGAAGGTGTCCTTCCAGGCCTTCCTCCAGGGCCAGGTGGTCTTCACCATCGAGGAGGACTGGGGCGGCTTCAAGCAGGGCGCGCTGCTGGCCTATCCGCTGGCGGCGCTGAAGGCGGACCCGGCGAAGGCGAAGCCCACGCTCATCCTCCAGCCCGGTCCTCGCCAGGGCATCGAGCGCGTGGCGGCCACGCGCAACCTGCTGCTCGTCAACGTGTACGAGGACGTGAAGGGCGCGCTGGACGTCTACACGCCGGGCAAGAAGCGCTGGACGCGCAAGCGGCTGGCGATGCCGAAGAACGCGTCGGTGGAGATCGTCGACACGTCCTCCTCGCACGACCAGGTGTTCGCGGGCGCGGAGGGCTTCCTGGAGCCTGGGTCGCTGTGGTTCGGCGACGCGGCGGCGGGGAAGGTGAAGCGCATCAAGTCCCTGCCGGCGCGCTTCGATGCGTCCAAGCACCGCGTGGAGCAGTTCTGGGTGAAGTCGAAGGACGGGACGAGGGTGCCGTACTTCCTGGTGCGCCCGGTGAAGCCGAAGGTGGCCGGCGTCACGCCGACGGTGGTGTACGGCTACGGCGGCTTCCAGGTGTCCAAGCCGCCCGTCTACCTGCCGGAGATGGGCAAGCTGTGGCTGGAGCGGGGCGGCGCGTACGTCGTCGCCAACATCCGCGGCGGCGGTGAGTTCGGCCCGAGCTGGCACCAGGCCGCCCTGCGCGAGAAGCGCCAGCGTGCGTTCGATGACTTCGCCGCGGTGTTGGAGGACCTGGTGCGCCGCAAGGTGACGTCGCCGAAGCACATCGGCATCTACGGGCGCTCGAATGGTGGCGTGCTCACCAGCGTGGTGATGACGCAGCGGCCGGAGCTGCTCAACGCGGCGGTCATCGAGAGCCCGCTCATCGACATGATGCGCTACCCGAAGCTGCCCGCGGGCGCGTCCTGGGTGGGCGAGTACGGCGACCCGGCGGTGCCCGAGGACGCGGCGTTCATCTCGAAGTACTCGGCCTACCAGAACCTGAAGCCGGGCGTGCGCTACCCCAAGCCGTACATCACCACGAACACGAAGGACGACCGCGTCCACCCGGGACACGCGCGCAAGTTCGCCGCGAAGCTGGAGTCCATGGGGCTGCCGTATCTGTATTACGAGAACACGGACGGCGGGCACAGCAACGACTCCGACCCGATGCTGAACGCGCGCCGGTGGGCGCTGCACCACGTGTACCTGTCGCAGCAGTTGATGGACGCCGCGGCGCCCTAGCTGACGCTCTCCGCGCTGTAGCGGGCGATGAGGCCCGTGCGCACGGCGTGGCGGAAGACGCGGGTGAAGAAGAAGGCGGCCAGCAGGATGTAGAGGATGGCGAGGCCGCCTCCCAGCGCCACCGTGGACCAGGACACCGAGCCACCGGCGACGATGGCGCGCATGCCCTCGAACACGTACGAGGGCGGCAGCATGCGGCTGATGCCCTGCATCCACGAGGGCAGCGTGGACAGCGGGTAGAAGACGCCGACGAACGGGGACAGGAGCGCGGGGATGGGCCAGATGAACCACTCCGCGGACGGCCCCAGCCGCAGCACCACCGCCGTGCCGATGATGCCCAGCGCGATGCCGAAGAGGAACAGCACGAGCAGGAACGGCACCAGCATGGCGCCATAGACGAGCATCGACAGGCCGAACACCGAGCCCGCGACCACGAGCATCACGACGAGGCCCACCGAGCTGGTCGCGATGCTGGAGAGCACCAGCCCCAGCACGTACTCGCTGATGGACATGGGCGTGGCGAAGACGTTGAGGAAGTTGCGCGACCAGACGTCCTCGAAGAAGGCCATCGTCACGCCCTGCATGACGCGGGTGAGGAAGTCCCAGAGGAGGACGGCGCCCAAGAGCGCGGGCACCAGGTCCATGCCGGGCTCGTGGGTGATGGTGCCCAGGTAGCGGGTGATGAAGCCCCACAGGACGATGTCGATGGCCACCCACGCGAAGAGGGGGAAGACGCGCGAGGGGCTGCCCTTGAGCAGGTAGAACTGGCGCAGGACGACGGCGGCGGCGCGGGACAGTCGCATGGCTTCAGTGATTCCCCAGCGCGAGCGGCTCGCGGGCGACGGTGATGAACAGCTCCTCGAGCGTGGCCTTGCCGTGCTCCTGCGGCAGCTTGCGAGGGTCTCCCTGGAGCAGCACCTTGCCGCGCGACATGAAGAGGACGCGGTCGCAGACCTCCTCGACCTCGTACATGTTGTGGGACGTCCACAGCACGCCGCCGGTGCCCTGGGCCGCGAAGTCGCGGATGCGGGCGCGGATGTCCTTCGCGGTGGCCGGGTCCAGGGACGCGGTGGGCTCGTCGAGCAGGAGCAGCTGCGGCTGGTTGAGCATGGCCTTGGCGAGCGCCACGCGGGTCTGCTCGCCCGAGGACAGCACGCCGCTCTTGGTGTCGCGGAAGCGCACGAGGTCGAACTCCTTCAGCAGGGCCTCGATGCGCTGGGAGACGTGCTTCACGCCGTAGATGAGCCCGAAGTAGCGCAGGTTCTGCTCGACGGTGAGGTTGCCGGGCAGGGGCGCGTAGACGGCGGCGAAGTTGGTGCGCTCCAGGGCCTGGGAGCGGTGCTTCGCCAGGTCCACGCCCTGGATGTGGATGGAGCCGGAGGTGGGCTCGAGCACGCCGAGCACCATGTTGATGGTCGTCGTCTTGCCGGCGCCGTTGGGGCCGAGCAGCCCGACGATTTCGTTGCGGCCCACCTCGAAGGAGATGCCGTCGACGGCGACGGTGCCCGCGTAGGTCTTGCACAGCTCGCGCACGGCGAGCACGGGGGAGGAGCTGGAGGCGGGCATCAGGTGTGGATCTTCTCGTTCCGGGCGAGCATGTCGACGTACTCGGCGATCTTGCGGGCGCGGGTCTCCGCCTTCTTGACGTTCTGGACGCGGAACAGGATGGCGTAGCGGTTGACGGAGTTGAGTGTCGAGAAGAACGCCTGGGCGCGCGGGTTGGCGGCCAGGGCCTGGGCGAGGTCCTCCGGCACGGTGGCCGTGCGCGCGGAGTCGTAGGCGGCGTCCCAGCGGCCGCTCTTCTTCGCGTTCTCGACCTCGGCCAGCCCCGTGGGGCGCATCTTCCCGGCGTCGATGAGGGCGAGCACCTTCTCGCGGTTGATCTTCGACCAGATGCTGCGCGGGCCGCGCGGGGTGAAGCGCAGGAGGTACGCCGTTTCGTCGAAGCGGCCCTTCTGGCCGTCGATCCACCCCCATATCAACGCGACCTCCAGCGCCTCCTGGTAGGTGACGGAGGTGGGACTGTGGCCCTTCTTCGTGAACTTGAGCCACGCGCCGCGCGAGGTGTGGTGTTTCTCCATCCACTGGTCGAAGGCGGCGGGGGTCTCGAAGAAGACGATGGGCAGGCCGTCCGTGGGCGCGGGGGCGGAAGGTGTCTTCGTCGTGGCGGGCGCGGACTTGGATGGCATGGGCGGGTTTCGAGCGGCGCGGGTGGTGGGCTTCGCGGCCGGGGACTTGTGGGTCGCGGCGCTGGCGAGCGTCTTTCGAGCACCGGCCTTGCGCGGCGCGGTGCTGGCGGTGGGCTTCGGGGCCGAGGACTTGCCGGTCGCCGCACTGGCCGGGGTCTTCGGGAGGGAAGACTTGCCGCGCCTGGCGACGGGAGGAGGCGTCCGCGGGGCCACGGACTTCCCGGCGAGGGCGTTCCGGGAGGCCTTCACGGGGGCGGTGGTCTTCCCGTGCTTCGACGCGGGGAGGGAGGACTGCTTCGTCGAGGAGCGGGGCTCGCGGGCAGGGCTCATGGGGACCGGCTTGTAGCACGGGTCCGCGGTGCTATGGCTTCAGCCGGGCGTCGTCCGTCGCGGCTGCGTGGAGCGTGCCGGGGATGAAGTCCGGTCCCACCACGGTGCGCAGCCACGCGTCCTTCATCTGGCGCGCGCAGCGGAGGGCGGGCATGCGGCCGACGGCGGTGCCCAGGCCTGGGGTGAGGATGGTGCGGATGGGTGTCTTCGCCGTCTTGTTGTACGCGAGCACGCAGCGCAGCGAGGCGCGCATGGCGAGGTAGGCGTTCACCGTCTCGCTGACATCCGTGGGCACGCGCATGGTGGGCGCGCTGATGCACCAGGGAATCTCCTCGCGGCCGGTGGGGACGAGCACCGCGCTGCCCACGGGCAGCTCGCCGCCCCAGTCTTTTTCGAGCAGCTCGCGCAGGCGGTCCTGGACCTGCTGGCCGAGCTGGTACGTGTACACGGCGTCGATGCCGCCATCCATGAACCCGAAGCTGTTGGCCGGGCTGATGATGGCGTCGGCGCGGATGTCGATGGGGTCCTTGGGGGACACCTGTCCCTCGCGCTCGGAGAAGATGTCTCCTCGGGAGATGGTGATGCCGTCGAGGCCCTCGAACTCCTGGCGCCAGGCCTCCACCAGGGAGTGGCTGAGGTCACGCAGGTGCAGTCGGAGGGGAGGCGTCATGTCCTGGTTATACATCCCGCCCAGGTCCGGCGTAGGTTCCGGGGCCTATGCGCACGCTGTATGGGTTGCGGTACTCGGGTTGGACGGAGAAGGCCCTCTGGGCGTTGGACCACCACGGTGTCGACTACCGTTACCGCGAGCACACGCCGCTGACGGGTGAGCTGGCGTTGCGGTGGCGCACGCCGAAGGGCATGCGTCCCACGGTGCCGTTGTTCGTGGAGCCGGAAGGGGCGACGACGGGTTCGTTCTCGATTGCGCGCAGGGCGGAGGCGCAGGGGCGCGGTGCGCCGCTGTTTCCCGCGAGTGCGATGGAGACCATCGAGCGCTGGGAGCTGGTGAGCGACGCGGTGCTGGGTATCGCCCGGGCGAACGTGTTGCGACGGATGCTGGAGAATCCGCGCGCGCAGCGGGAGAGCCTGCCCGCGTACATCCCTGGGTTTCTTCGGGGTGTGTCCACGCCGGTGGCTCGATTGGGGGTGCGGTTCATTTCGCGCAAGCATCACGCGGTGGCGGACCCCGAGCGGGTGCTGCATGAGAAGGCGGTCCCCGCGTTGGAGCGGCTTCGCGCGGAGCTGAAGGGGCGTCCCTATCTGATGGACGGCTTCACGTACGCGGACATCACGGCGGGGCTGATGCTCCAGTTCGTGCGGCCCGTCGATGACGCGTGGTTGCCGGTGGGGCCGGGGACACGTGAGGTATGGCATCACGAGTCGCTGGCCGCGGCGTTCCCGGACCTGCTCGCGTGGCGGGACGCGCTGTATGCGAAGCACCGCCGCCCCGCGTTGTTGGGGGCTGGCGGTGTGGTGGCTCGCGCGAGCTGAAGCGGGCTACTTCGTCTTCGCGGGCGGGGTGCTCTGGGGGGCAGCCATGCGCTGACGAATCATCTCTTGAATCTGCTCGGGGGACTTGCCCTTGAAGTCCTCGGGCTTGAAGGAGCCCATGACGGAGTCGTTGGGGCCGGGGGCGTCGAGCTCCTCGTAGTCAGCGGGGATGGTGAAGAGGGAGGCAGGCTGCTCGCCGACCTTGATGTTGGTGACGTCGATTTCGGCCTGGAGCTTGCCTTTGGTGTCGAAGGTCTGGCTGCGCACGTAGGCGACCTCGGGGAGGTCGGTGGGGCGCCACACCTTCTGACGCTCGACGGCGCCCTCGGCACCGGGAGGGACACCTTCATAGATGACGGTGGGGTGGCCGTTGACCTTCTGGGTGCCGACCTTCTTGAAGCCCTGTTCCTTGAAGCACGCGTCGAAGTCCTGGTTCTTCCCGGAGCAGGCGCCGGGAATCTTCACAGACATGTCGTCGAGGTTTCGCGTGGTGGCGGCCTTGCGCTCGTGGAAGAGGGTGGAGCCGGTGCGCTTCTCCCAGTTGAAGAGGATGGACATGCCGCCGGGGACCTCGGCGGGGGACAGGTCCATGCGCAGCATGCCGGTGCGGCCGTACATCTTGCCCTTGGTCTCGGGGGCGGCCTTCTGGCCGGGCACGGGGGCGCTCTTCACGCGCAGGTCACCGACCCAGTCCGCGAGCGCGGGCGAGGACACGAGCAGCGTGGCGGCGAGGACCTTCGACAACGTGTGACGAACCGTGGATGTGCTCATGGGCGCACCACAATCCAGGGCCTGTGTGGGTGTCAAACCCGCTCGTGCTCCCTTGCTGGTTCAGGGGCAGGTCGCGAGGATGCCCGGGATGTCGAATCGCTACTTCAAGCTCGCGCAGGTGATGGAGTTCGGGAACTGGACCTTGGGCGACCCCGTGGATGAGACGGGGCAGGAGGTGGAGGACCCATATGTCTTTCGTTCTGGGCGAGCGCTTTCGCCCCAAGGACGTTTGAGCGTCCCCATCGAAGAGCCCGGGCGACGCCTGGAGTTCAGCACCACGGCCCTCGGCATGGCGCCCGTCGTCCATGTCCGGGTCGCGGAGCTCTTCGCTGAGCTGTCGCCTGACACGGTGCAGCTCCTCCCCATCGAAGTTCAAGGGATGCCCGACCAGTACCTCCTCGTGGTCGTTACCCGGCTCATCCGCTGCATCGACGACGAAGCCTCCGACGAGGTGCTGTATTGGAAGCCCAAGGATGGTCAGCCCGAGCGGGTGGGGGAGTACAGGTCCGTCATCGGCATGCGCATCGACACCTCGAAGGTCGGCGACGCCAAGGTGTTCCGCACCTGGGGCTGGGACCTGGGCCTCATCATCTCCGAGGACCTCAAGCTCGCGCTGGAGCGCGCCCACGTCGTCGGCGTGCGATTCACCGAAGTCTAGGCCTCCGGAATCACGAACGAGGCGGGTCCCACCGAGCCGTGTCAGGGCCGCGAGGCATGGTTCTGGCTCCTGCCACGGAGGGCCCATGTCGCCACGTTGGTGCGTCGCGCTGCTCATGCTGTTGACGGGTGTGGGGTGCTCCTCGGCCCGGGTTGTTCGCCTCGACACAGGGAGCGGGGTCTTCACCCTGACGCCCTACGAGGAAGAGGGCTCGGAGCAGGCCGAGGCCCGACTCGAGGATGACGAGTTCGAGGACGCGATGAAGTCCCTGTCTCGTGATGTCGTCCCCTCGAACAACCCGATGGGGCAGGCCCGTGAATTGTTCGGGCTCCCCTCCCGCAGCGGGTTGTACCTCTACGAGCACCGGACGCACCGGCTCTCGGCCAGAGGCGTGCCCTCGGCTGAGGGGCCACACCTGCTGGAGACGTATGCGGACGAGGAGATGACCCAGGCCTATGGCCGATGGTGTCGGAACAAGGGCACGCCGGGCGACTGCCTGAGTCTGTTGGAGGAAGGCCCTCTGCTCGGCAGTGATGGCAAGTACGTGCTGGCGATGGCCATCGCCATGGGCTCGGTCTGGGAGGAGTCAGCCGAGGCGCTGGAGGACATGACCGACCCCAGGCAGGTCCTCTCCGTGGTGATGGCCTCGGTGACGATGTACATGCTCCTGTGGACCTTGCCCGAGCCCGTGTCGAAGGGCCTGGCGACGCTGCTGACAGCGACAGCCATCGCCTATCTGGGCGTCGACACGGTGTTGGGCATCATCGGAGGATGGTGCGCGCTCGTCAGGGATGTGGACCGTGCCACCACTTTCGAGCAGCTCGACGAAGCGGGCTCCGCATTTGGTGCGGTGCTGGGGGAGAACGCGGCACGCGTCTTCGTGATGTTGGCCACCGCCGCTATCGGCAACACGGCGGGGCTGGCGGCGAGGTCAGCGCAACTGCCAGGCTCCGCACAGGCGGCGCTGGCGGTCGAGTCTCAGGCGGGTTTTCAGTTCGCGGCCGTGGGGTCGGTGCGCTCGGTCGCAGTGTCGGGCGAGGGATTCACCATCGCGCTCGCACCCAATGCGCTGGCGATGGCGGAAGGAGGTCAGGGGAGGACGCAACGGCATCACATCGCCACGGACAAGAACAGCATCTCCACGGTCCGGGGCGGGCCTTGGACGCCGGAGTTCAGACGACTCTTCAGGAAGGCGGGGATGGAGCTGAAGGACCCGGAGAACATCGTGGAAGTCCGTGGTCACAAGGGGCCGCACTCTCAGGAGTACCACCAGTTGGTTTTCGACCGACTCCGGGGTGCGACCCAGACCTGTCGCACCGTCGAGGCCTGCCGCAGGGCGCTGACGGCCGAGCTGCGGCAGATGGCCACAGAGGTCGCGACGAAAGGGACGGAACTCCATCGGCTCGTGACTCAGGGCAAGTGAAGTTGCGAGGATGCTCCCGATGCCGAACCGCTACTTCAGGCTGACGGAGGACATGCAGGCCGGGAACTGGGACCTGGGTGATGTCCAGGATGAACACGGTCAGGAGGTGGCCGACCCCTACGTGTTCGCGGAGGGAAGACCCGTTTCCATCTCAGGGCGTCTAGCGGTTCCCATCGACACACCGGGGAGACGACTGGACTTCTGCACCGCCGGCCTCGGTGTCGCGCCCGTGGTGCACGTACGAGTCGCAACACTCTTCGCGGAGTTGGCACCCGACGATGTTCAGCTTCTCCCCGTCGCCATCAAGGAGCACTTGGACCAGTACCAACTCCTGGTGGCCACGAAGCTCCTCCGCTGCATCGATGACAAGGCATCCACCGAGGTGCGGTATTGGATGCCCGAACATGGCCAGCCCGAGCGGGTGGGTGACTACAGATCTGTCAGTGGGATGCGCATCGACGCCTCGAAGGTGGGCGACGCGAAGGTGTTCCGCACGTGGGGCTGGGCCGTTGCCCTCATCGTCTCCGAGGACCTCAAGCTCGCGCTGGAGCGCGCCCAGGTCACCGGCGTGAGGTTCACCGAGGTCTGACCCCTGGAAACACGAACGGCGCCGGCCTCCAGGAGGCACGGCGCCGCGGTGCTCACGACAGGGCCGAAGCTCAGCCCGGCTGGCAGACCTGGCGGAGGATGTCGAGCGACTCCAGCGCCTTGCCCGCGCCAATCACCACGGCGGACAGCGGGTCCTCGGCCAGGAACACCGGCAGGCCCGTCTCCTCACGCAACAGCGTGTCCAGGTTCTTCAAGAGCGCCCCACCACCGGCCAGCACGATGCCCCTGTCGGCGATGTCACCCGCCAGCTCCGGCGGCGTGCGCTCCAGCGTCAGCTTCACCGCCTCGACGATGCCGTTCACCGGCTCGGCGAGCGCGTCACGCACCTCGTCGCTCGACACCGTCAGCGTGCGCGGCACACCGGCCACCAGGTCGCGACCCTTGATCTCCATGGTCATGACCTCGTCCGTCGGATACGCCGTGCCGATGCCCATCTTGATGAGCTCCGCCGTGCGCTCGCCGATGAGCAGGTTGTACTTGCGCTTCACGTACTGGATGATCGCCTCGTCCAGCTTGTCGCCGCCGATGCGCACGCTCTTGGCGAACACGATGCCCGCCAGACTGATGACCGCGACGTCGGACGTGCCACCGCCGATGTCCACAATCATGTTGCCGCTGGGCTCCGTCACCGGAAGGCCCGCGCCGATGGCCGCCGCCATGGGCTGCTCAATCAGGTAGACCTCGCGCGCGCCCGCGTTCGCCGCCGCCTCGCGCACCGCGCGGCGCTCCACCTCCGTGATTCCAGAGGGGATGCCGATGATGATGCGCGGGTTCACCAGCGTCTTGCGGTTGTGCGCGCTCTGGATGAAGTAGCGCAGCATCGCCGCCGTGATTTCGAAGTCGGCGATGACGCCGTCCTTCATCGGCCGGATGGCGACGATGTTGCCCGGCGTGCGGCCCAACATCTCCTTGGCTTCCTTGCCCACCGCGAGGACCTTCTTGCCCCCGCGCGCGTCCTGCTGGACGGCCACCACCGAGGGCTCGTTGGACACGATGCCCTGACCGCGGATGTAGATGAGCGTGTTCGCCGTGCCGAGGTCGATGGCGAGGTCGCGCGAAAAGAGGGTGTGAAGCCAGTCGAACATACGAGGGCGGAAACTTTCGGAGAGTCGGCGGAATTTCCCGCTGGCGCGTGGGGGAATGCGGTCGCGAAGGTACTACGCGACGCGGCACGGAGGAAGAAAAGCCGGAAGCCCTTTCACAACCGCCTGGGGAGCAGTCGACCAGCGGACTCGGGCGGGGGAAGGGCCACCCCCCACGAACCCCCGCCTCAGGGGGAGACTTCCACCACCTGGGCCCGCTCGAAGCGCGTGGCCACCACACCCGCCTGCTCCGCCTCGCCCTCGGGAAGGCACCCGGCGGGCACCACCCCGGCCTCCTCGGCCTCCCGGTACTCGGGCGTGTGCCGCAAGGCCTCGCTGGTGACGTGGAGCAGCCCGTCGCGGACCGGCTCGAACAGCAGCGCGGTGAGGTACCAGGCGGGCGCGTAGTCCAGGCGGATGAGCCCGTGCACGCTCCAGCGGTGCGGCGTGTAGTCCCACGGGCAGCGGCCGAGCACCTTCTTCAAGAGCCACCCCGTGGCGTACTCCGCCCCGAAGATGAGGGCCGTGTAGGCCAGCGCCCTCACCGGCCGGGGCAGGGGCTTGAGCCTGGCGGAGACCTCCTCCAGCGCCAGCGCCGTCCCCCCGTAGATGGGGTGCATCCAGAGATAGGTCTGCGCCGTGGCGCTCCTGTCCCGGCGCAGGGCCGCGTTCGCCCCCGTGAAGAGGACCTCCAGCACCCAACCCGTGCACCCGTAGAGCAGGAATCGTGAAAGCACCCCCTCAACCTAGGGATGCTCCCCCTCGGCCGCACGCCCATGCACGCGCCGCATCGACGCCTGCCATCGCTGTGCACGGGCGGACGTTGTCATCGTCCACGCGCGCCTTCGCGCCCCGTCCCGGTCGACTCATTCGTGGAGAGGAGGACATGGGCCTACAGCCCGGTGACGCACCCGCCTGGAGCGGGGTGTCGTCCCCTCGCGTCAGGGCGCGTGGAGCCACGGGCACATGGCCGCGCCGCCGCTCCGCGCGCTCGCCACCTCGTCCGCGCGGTGGGGCTTGAGCGGACTGGCGGGCGGGGGACAACCCGCGCTTTACGGGGCCATGTCCGGCGTAGTACCTGAACGGCCGATGCGCTCCCCCGGCCCGACATCGCGAATGCCCGGTTCCGGGGGTGAGCTGCTCCGTGCCGGGCTGCTGGCCCTGGGCATGGCGCTGGTCCTGGCGACCGTCCTGCGCGCCGGGGACGCCGAGTGCCCCACCCGAAGCACCCCCGAGCGCGGCTTCTACGCCGACTCCGGCGTGACGTCGGTGCTCCAGGGCGCCGGGTCCTCCAAGAAGTCCTCGCGGCGCTGGGGCGCGCAGTTCCACATCACGGACCTGGGCGGCTGGGACCTGGGGCTCCATGTGGGCGCGGGGCCCGTCGTCTTCGCGGCCCCCTCGGTGCGGACCCGCACGGGGCTGGAGCCGGACCTGCTGGCCCTGTACCGCTGGGGCCGCGAGCGTCACCACGCCTTCACGCGCGTCACCCTGCGCGAACGTCGTGCCCCGGCGGCGCCCACGTCGAGCGGGGAAGTCGCGGACCGTCCCTCCATCGCCAGTCGGACGCTGCGCGGACCGCCCGAGTTCGGCTGACCCGTGCGCGACGCGGGCCCTCTGCCGGGCCGGGGTCGCGCGTGGAGTCCCGCGGTGGTCCGGGCGAGAAGCCCGGCGTGACGTCGTCTTTTCCTTTCATCCCCGAGGGATGGCCCTTGTCTTTCCGAGTCCTCGGAAAAGAGCGGGGCGCGTCCCATCCGAGTCTTCCAGATTGAGGTGACCTGATGCACGGAGCCCACGAGGTCCTCCAGGCCATTGCCATTGTCCTGTGCGTCGCCGCGGTGACGACGGTGGTCTTCCAGAAGCTGCGCCAGCCCGTGGTGCTCGGCTACATCCTCGCGGGCCTCGTGGTGGGCCCCTACCTGCCGATTCCGCTGGTCGCCAACCAGGAGGTGGTGACGACGCTGTCGGAGCTGGGCGTCATCCTGCTGATGTTCTCGCTCGGGCTGGAGTTCAGCCTGCGCAAGCTGTTCTCGGTGGGGTTCACCGCCGGGCTCACGGCCGTCATCCAGTGCAGCATCATGGTGTGGCTGGGCTTCGTGGTGGGGCGCGCCTTCGGCTGGACGACGCTGGAGAGCATCTTCACCGGCGCCATCATCGCCGTGTCCAGCACCACCATCATCGCCAAGGTGTTCGACGAGCAGGGCATCCGCGGGAAGCTGCGGGAGCTGGTGGTGGGCGTGCTCATCGTCGAGGACCTCATCGCGGTGCTGCTGATGGCCACGCTGACGGCCATCTCCACGGGCGCGGGCCTGTCCGTGAAGGACCTGACGCTGACCACGGGCAAGCTGGTGGCGTTCCTGGTGGGCCTGGTGGCGGTGGGCCTGTTCATCATCCCCCGGGCCATGCGCGCGGTCATCAAGCTGAACCGGCCGGAGACGACGCTCGTGACGAGCGTGGGCATCTGCTTCGCGGTGGCGCTGCTGGCCCAGTCGTTCGGCTACTCGGTGGCGCTGGGCGCGTTCCTCGCGGGCTCGCTGGTGGCGGAGTCGGGTGAGGAGAAGCTGGTCGAGCACCTGGTGCAGCCGGTGCGCGACATGTTCGCGGCCATCTTCTTCGTGTCGGTGGGCATGCTCATCAGCCCCGCGCTCATCATGGAGCACTGGGCGGCCATCCTGGTGCTCACCGTGGTGGTCATCGTCGGCAAGCTGGTCAGCGTGGCGCTGGGCGCGTTCCTGACGGGCAACAGCACGCGCACCTCCGTGCAGGCGGGCCTGAGCCTGGCGCAGATTGGCGAGTTCTCCTTCATCATCGCCGCGCTGGGCCTGTCGCTGAAGGCCACCGGCTCGTTCATCTATCCGGTGGCGGTGGCCGTGTCGGCCATCACCACGCTCACCACGCCCCTGCTCATCAAGGCCTCGGGGCCGGTGGCGTCGTGGGTGGACCGCAAGCTGCCCAAGCCCCTGCAGACCTTCGTCACGCTGTACGGTACGTGGGTGGAGCGGCTGCGGCAGGCGCCGCGTCGGGAGACGTTGGGCGCGGGCGTGCGGCGCCTCATCCGGCTGTTGGTGCTGGACGCGGTGCTGCTGGTGGTCCTGGTCATCGGCACGGCGCTGATGGCGGACCGCATGGCCCACTTCGTCGAGGTCCAGACGGGCGTGGACGAGGACCTGTCGAAGAACCTCATCCTGGGCGGCGCGGTGCTGCTGGCGGTGCCGTTCATCCTGGGCGTCATCGGCATGGCGCGGCGGCTGGGCTCGATTCTGTCGGAGGCGGCGCTGCCGGCGCGCAAGGACGGCAAGCTGGACCTGGCCGCGGCGCCTCGGCGGGTGCTGCTCGTCACGCTGCAGGTGGGCATCGTCCTGCTGGTGGCCATCCCGGTGGTGGTGGTGACGCAGCCCTTCCTGAAGGGCGTGGCGGGCCCCCTGGTGTTGCTGGTGCTGGTGGGCGCGCTGGGCGTCGCGTTCTGGCGCGGGGCGACGAACCTGCACGGCCACGTGCGCGCCGGCGCGCAGGTGCTGGTGGCGGCGCTGGCGGCGCAGTCGCACTCGAAGGAGCCGGGCGCGGAGGAGCACGCGCTGGACCACGTGCAGGGGCTGTTGCCGGGCCTGGGCGCGCCGGCCTCCGTGCGGCTGGAGGAGTCGAGCCCCGGGGCGGGCAAGACGCTGGCCCAGGTGAACCTGCGTGGCCTCACGGGCGCGACGGTGCTGGCCATCCAGCGCGGCGAGCAGAGCCTGTCGGTGCCCACCGCGCAGGAGGTGCTGCGGGTGGGCGACGTGCTCGCGCTGACGGGGACGAGCGAGGCGGTGGACGCGGCGAAGGCGCTGCTGCTGGGCGCGCCGCCCTCGGTGCCGCCGCCCGAGCCCTCTGCTCCGGAGGAGACGCGCGCCCACGGGTAGCCTGTCCGCCTGGGGGGCGGTGAGCCTCACCGCCCCCGTCGCGGCCCCCTGCCGCGCGAGCACGCTCCCTTGCCTCACAGTCCACGGAAGGGGCGATGTGTCTGGGCGTCCTGCTCTCCGAGCGACGGCCCGACACCCGTCGCCGCGCCCCTGTCCTTCGTGCGCCTCGTTTTCACATTGAGAGGTCCACAGGGGTGGGGAGCACGACCATGAAGGATTTCCGAAGAGGGTGGTTGATTGGCGCGCTGGTGCCGGCGATGGCGCTGGGCTGGGCCTGTGAGTCCCGGCAGTCCACGGATGCGCGCGACGAGCAGGGCACAGGGGGCTCGGGCCGCACGACGGAGATGACGGGGGGCTCGCAGGACGCCGTCCCGAGTGGCGCCACGCAGGACCACGGCGGTGCGGGCTCGAGCGACGACGGCATCGGTGGCAGCGGCAGCAGCTCCGATGTCCAGGGCTCGGGCACCCAGCCGGGCAGCACCGGCTCCGGTGTCTACGGCACGGGCGCGGGGAGCAGCAGCACCGGCTCGGATGTCAGCGGCTCGAGCGGCACCGGCTCCGACCTCAACGGCACGGGCTCCGGCGGCAGCGGCGCGAGCGGGACGGACACCACGGATACGTCGGGCACGAGCAGCACGAACGACCCGGCCACCAGCGGCACCAGCCCGGGCGGCACCGGCGGCACGGGCGCGAGCGGCACCAGCACGGGCAACCCGAACACCACGGGCGGCACCGGCGGCTCGGGCGCGGGGCCCGACAACACCAGCACCGGCGGCACCACGGGCACCCAGGCGGGCCCCTCGGGCACCAGCGACAGCGGCACCCGGCGCTAATCGTGAAGGGGGCGCGTGTCCGGGCGGACCTCGTGCACGCGAGGCCCGCGCCGGACGACCCGGGAGGTCACCCTGTCCCGCGAGGGGACGGGACCTTCCCGGACGACGCGCGTGACTAGCGCTTCAGTGCGTACTTGCCGATGACGTAGAGGGCGCGCACGCCGTCCTTCCAGCCAATCTTCTTGCCCTCCTCGTACGTGCGCCCGTGGTAGCTGATGGGCACCTCGTAGATGCGCCAGTTGCCGCGGGCCACCTTGGCGGTGATTTCGGGCTCGAAGCCGAAGCGGTCCTCCTCCACCTCGACGGAGCGCAGCACCTCGGCGCGGAAGGCCTTGTAGCAGGTCTCCATGTCGGTGAGGTTCAGCCCGCTCGTCATGTTGGAGAGCGTGGTCAGCAGGTTGTTGAGCACCGTGTGCCAGAAGTACAGCACCCGGCGGGGCGTCCCCGTGAAGCGGCTGCCGAAGACGACGTCGGCCTCACCGTCCAGGATGGGCTGAATCACCCGGGGGATGTCGCGCGGGTCGTACTCCAGGTCCGCGTCCTGCACGAGGATGATGTCCCCGGTGGCCTCGGCGAAGCCCCTGCGCAGCGCGGCGCCCTTGCCCTGGTTCTGCTCCTGGAACAGGACCCGGACCTCGTTGCGGTTCTTCGGCGTGCCCCCCAGCAGGCCCACACCCTGCTCGGCGAGCTGCTGCAACAGCTCCCGGCTTCCGTCCCGGGAGCAATCGTCCACGAGGACAAGCTCCTTGGGGAAGTCGACCGCGATGCAGCGGCGCAGCAGCTCCGCCAGGGTGGGAATCTCGTTGTAGACGGGGATGACCAGGGAGACGAGCATGGCGGCTCGGGCTCTATCGCATTTCGACCCGGGGGGCGACTGTCCAGCACCCGGCGCGTGTACCCACGTCTCATGCCCTTTCCCCTCGCCCCGGTGTGAGATGGGGGGTGGCAAGAGTCACCTGTTTTGCATGGAATACTTCCTCCGGGGGGAACAGCCGTGGGGGCCCCCCGCCATGCGTGACAGTGGAAGGGAACGCCATGAACGACCAGCTCGGACATGCGGTGCGCGGCGCGGTTTCCCTGGAGCGGTTCTCCCAGCTCACAGAGGGCCTGCGGGACTTCTTCTACGGTGCCTGGAACATGCCTCACGGGCACTGCTACCTGTGGAAGCAGGACCTGGTGGCGATGCACGTCCTGTCGGACGTCCTCATCGGCTCGGCGTACTTCTTCATCTCGCTGACGCTGTACGCGCTGGTGCGGCGGGCGCGGCTGCCCTTCGGCGGGATGATTCTGTCGTTCGGGGTCTTCATCGGCGCGTGTGGGCTGACGCACCTGATGGAGGTGTGGAACGTCTGGTACTCGGCCTACTACCTGGGGGGCGGCATCAAGGTGGTGACGGCGGTGGCCTCGGTGGCCACGGGCATGTACCTGGTGCCGCTGCGCGGGCGGGTGGTGGAGGTGACGGAGGCGGCGCGGCTGTCGGAGGAGCGCCGGGTGCAGCTGGAGAAGAGCTCGCGGGAGCTGGAGACGCTGTACGCGAAGCTGAAGGCCTCCGAGGCGCAGCGCACCGGCTTCTTCGCCAACGTCAGCCATGAGCTGCGCACGCCGCTGACGCTCATCCTGGGGCCGGTGGACCGGCTGCTCCAGCAGGGCACGCTGCCGGACGCGGCGCACCGGGATTTGGAGGTGGTGCGCCGCAACGCGCGCGTGCTGCTCCGGCACGTCAACGCGCTGCTCGACGTGGCCAAGCTGGACGCGGGGCAGATGCGGCTGTCGTACGAGGAGGTGGACCTGGCGCGGCTGGTGCGGCTGGGCGCGGAGAACTTCGAGGGGCTGGTGGCCGAGCGCAAGCTGGACTTCGCGCTGGACTTGCCCGCGATGCTGCCGGCGCAGGTGGACCCGGAGAAGGTGGAGCGCGTGGTGCTCAACCTGCTGTCCAACGCGGCCAAGTTCACGCCCGAGGGTGGGCACATCCGCGTGGCGGTGAGCGCGGAGGCGGGCCAGGGGCGGCTGGTGGTGGAGGACAGCGGGCCGGGCGTGCCCGTCGAGCATCGCGAGAGCATCTTCGAGCGCTTCCGCCAGGGGGACGCGGCCACCACGCGCGACACCAGGGGCACGGGGCTGGGGCTGGCCATCGCCCGGGACTTCGTGGCGCTGCACGAGGGGCGCATCTGGGTGGAGGAGCGCCCGGGTGGCGGCGCGCGCTTCGTGGTGGAGCTGCCGCTGCTCGCGCCCACGGGGGTGAAGCTCTCGGCGCGCGCGGACGCCCCGGCGCACGAGGTGGATGTCGAGGCGGCGCACGCGGAGCTGGACGTGCTGCGGCCGCCCGAGCGCGAGGCGGCGGTGGCCACGCGGTCGGATGACTCGAGCCGGCCGCGCGTGCTGGTGGTGGAGGACACCCAGGAGATGCGCCGCTATCTGGTGGACACGCTGGCGAAGGACTTCCAGGTGGCCACCGCCGAGGACGGCCTGGAGGGGCTGGCGAAGGCGGAGCGGATGCTGCCGGACGTCATCGTGAGCGACTTGATGATGCCGCGCATGGGCGGAGACCAGCTGGTGCGCGCGGTGCGCACGCGCCCGGGGCTGGAGTCCACGCCCATCCTGCTGCTCACCGCGCGCGCGGATGACGCGCTGAGGGTGGACCTGCTGCGCGGGGGCGCGCAGGACTACGTGGTGAAGCCCTTCGTGTCCGAGGAGCTGGTGGCGCGGGTGACGAACCTGGCCGTGATGAAGCGCACGCGCGAGGTGCTGCAGGGGCTGCTCGCCGCGCGCTCGGTGGACCTGGAGGCGATGGCGCGCGAGTTGGGCATGCGCAAGCGGCAGCTGGAGGTGGCGCTGGAGACCACCGAGCGCGCCAGCGCGTCGCGCAGCACGCTGTTGCAGCTGGTGTCACACGAGCTGCGCACGCCGCTGTCGGTGTTGCAGCTCACCCAGCACGCGCTGCAGCGGGAGCTGGGAGGGCTGCCGCCCCGGGCGCTGGACATGTTCGACCGGATGCACCGCTCCACGCTGCGGCTGCGCGACATGGTGGAGATGGTGCTCCAGTACAACCAGCTGGAGGAGGGGCGGCTGGTGGTGCGGCGCGAGGCGGTGGACCTGGGCGCGGTGGTGGACGAGGTGGTGGAGGAGGCGCGGCTGGAGGCGCGGCGCAAGGGGCTGGCGCTGGAGTGGGACCGGCCTCGGGGGCAGGCGGTGGCGCGCACGGACCCGCGCATCGTGCAGATGGTGCTGCTCAACCTGGTGTCCAACGCGGTGAAGTACACCGAGCGGGGCGGGGTGTCGGTGGCGGTGGAGGCGCGGCCCCAGGGCTGGCGCCTGCGGGTGCGCGACACCGGGCCTGGCATCCCCCGCGCCGAGCAGGCCCACATCTTCGAGCCCTTCGCGCACCTGGAGCCGTTGGAGCACAAGTCCAAGCCGGGGGTGGGGCTGGGGCTGACGCTGGTGCGGGAGATGGTGTCGGTGCTGGGCGGCGTCGTCTCGGTGGCGTCCGAGCCGGGCGTCGGCAGCGAGTTCACCGTCGAGCTGCCGTCCTGAGCGCCTCCATCAGCGCGTCCAGGTCCGCGTCGGTGGTGAGCGGGTTGATGACGGTGACGCGCAGGAACACGCCCTGGGGCAGCTTCGTCTGCACCAGGTAGAAGTCTCCGCGCGTCACCAGCCGCTCGCGCAGGCGGGCCTGCAGCGCGTCCCACGCCTCGGGCGGCACGTGTCCGGGGGTGTGGCGGAAGCAGAGGATGTTGCAGTCGGGCGGGACGGGGACCTGGAAGTCGGCGGCCTGGGAGAGCCGCTCGGCGAAGCGGCGGGTGAGGGCGTAGGACTCCGTCACCGCGTCGGCGAACAGGCGGGTGCCCAGCACGCTCAGGCAGGCGTACAGCTTGAGCGCCATCATCTCCTTGGTGCACTCCAGCGTGCGCAGGGCCACGTCGCTCCACGGGCGCTCGGTGTCGCCGAAGAGGTAGCTGGCCTCCTGGGCGAAGGACTCGAAGGAGCGCGCGCCGTCGCGGAAGAGCACCGCCGTCACCAGCGCGGGCATGAGCAGGCCCTTGTGCGCGTCCCAGACGACGGAGTCCGCGCGGGCGATTCCGCGCACCTGGTGGCGATGGGCGGCGCTGAGCGCGGCGGAGGCGCCGTGCGCGGCGTCCACGTGGAACCACAGGCCGTGGTGCTCGCAGAAGTCCGCCACGGGCTCCAGCGGGTCGAACGCGCCGGTGGCGGTGGAGCCCGCGCTGGCGACGACGGCGATGACCTTGCGGCCCTGTCGCGTGGCGGACTCCAGCGCGGGGCCGAGCGCGTCGGGGCGCAGGCGGAAGCGCTCGTCCACGGCGACGGGGATGGCGCCGCCCTGGCCCCAGCCCATGACGCGGAGGGCGCGCGACAGGCTGTAGTGGGCGGAGGCGGGCACCAGCACCGCGAGCGGCGGGCCCGCGTGGGCGCCCTCGTTCCACGCGTCGTAGCCGGCCTTGGCCTGTCGGGCCGCGAGCAGGGCGGTGAGGTTGCCCAGCGAGCCGCCGGAGGTGAGCACGCCGTCCGCGGACTCCGGCAGGCCCAGGCGCGCGGCCATCCAGCGCAGCACGTTGCGCTCCATGGCGGTGGAGACGGGGCCCATCTCGTACACGGCCATGCCGTTGTTGAGCAGCGAGGAGACGGCGTCGCACAGCGCGGCCAGCGGCACGGGGGCCGTCACCTGGTGGCCCACGTAGCGCGGGTGGTGCAGGTGGTTGGAGCCGGAGAGCACGCGCGCCACCAGCTCCGCGAAGTCGCCCGTGGGCTCCTCGGGGAAGGCGGCGGGGAAGCGGTCCACACTCACGGCGGGCGCGGCCCAGGGCAACACCGGCAGGTCCTCGCCGCGCTCGGCCTGGGCCAGGTAGTCCGCCAGCGTGTCCACCAGCCGCTGGCCCTGGCGGCGGAAGGACTCGACGTCATAGGCGGCGGCGATGCGCTCACTATTACTCAGTCTCATCCGCATCCGCCGAAGGAGAGCTTACTCCAAAGTAGCGCTGCCTTGCTTTGTCCGTAATGCTGTTCTTTACAACTCCCCCACTGGGCGTCTTCTTTACTAAGCCCATCTCTTGAAGCTTCGATGTGCGGTGGCCGACAAGTTGAGGAGTCGCATCAACAAGCGCTGCAATCTCCCCCGCGCGCATAGGCGTGCTCTCCTCATTTAGTGTCTCGAGTATTTCCAGCTCAACCACGGGCAGTGCCGTCTTCTTGCTCAGGCTTTCAACCTCGGCTCTAAAATCATCGCCGAGAGAGACTATTGTGCAGATTCCGTCTTGGCATTCGGCGCATCGCCATTTGTAGAACTCGATACTGTCCTTCTTTTCCATGCCATAGCAAGCGCCACACGCGCCGCAGCGTATTGTCTTGCTTTTTGCCAGAAACTGCTGAATCTCAACATTGTAGTCGAAGCATCTTTGAACGAAATAACTCCTGTCATCGCGACGTCCACGGGGGTATCCCCAGGAAAGACGCTCTGCTTCGCATAGACCATAGAAAAAAGCAAAAATAGATACGTCTTTCCCGCTCTTGTCACGCATCTCGTGGTACTTCGTGACCAGGAAGTTAAGCTCAAGAGATGAAAGCAGGCTTTCCAGGGAAGGGCTGACTGCGAAATGACTCACAGGAGGGTTGTTTAACCCCTCGAAGTACTTGCCGCCCACGGAGCCATTTGTTATTTCGCGTTTGATTCGCTTGGCTGCTTCGACAAGGAATCGAATCAGTTGGTGCTGATTGTGTCGGTCAAGCTTTTGCTCAAACGGTTCCATGGCGAACCGATGCATTCGGTCAAAGTACTTCGCGACAACTGTCTCGTAATACTTCAGTGCGGCCAAGCGGATAGCCGTCGCAGTTATTTGCTGGCCCTTTGCCACTTTGTCTAGATAGCAATGATGGAAAATGTACCCGATCAGGCGGGGGACATTAAGAGTTACCTCGAAAAGCAGACGAAAATACTCGGCCAACGGTAGTGATGCGTCAAAATAAACGGCAATGGTCTCCTGGAATTTCTGAAACCGGGTAGTTAGTAGTCTTTCGAGATAGTTTATTGCCGCTGCTTCGCTCGTTTGAATGTCTGAAGCCTTGTATAGTTGGTAAAAATCCAAGCCAACGGTATCAACCTTTCCAGGATCAATCTTGCCGTAGTAGATCCTTCCGGGATACCCGGCGACCTTGAGCTTGACAGCTTCATTGCTTGCGTTGTTGAGGGGAGAAAGAACGACATCAACAAAGAGCTTTTGGTCGACCCAGGACAGTTCAGAAAAGTCGTCAAAAAATACAAACAACCTGCTGAGCTGTGCTTCGTATAGGAAATCACGAACCTGTTTCAGGATCTCTTGAAATGGAAAGGATCGCAGGACCGCATCGGCATATTCTGCGTAGGTCTCACTGTCGCTCACGCTTTCGTCAAAAGCTTCCGACCCGAGCGAACCCTTGGCTTCGGATTTCGCTCCGAGTTTAAGTTCACTTTTGTCTGTGGCTTTTGTGGACTGCGTGTTTTTTGCTGCTTCTTTTGTTTTTGCGGAAATCGTCCGAAGGATTGGGATTTCCTCTTGCGAAAGCTTGGTTGACTTCACCTCTGACGCCAAGCGCTCCAGCGTCTCAACAACATCTTTGTACTGGCGTTTCTGGCCTAGCCACCGATCGAAGATGGAACTTTTCTCGTAACTGGCCTTCAGTTCCTTGATGAGGTCGGCGATGACGGAACCAAGAAATCCTTTCCTTAAAAGATGTGCTCGGTAGATAGGGTCGGATATTTCGGCGTCGCCCAGGGCTTTTATAGGAGTGTCAGAAGTTGTTAGCAGTTCATGCAGACTTTTTACGTCTATGTAGATGGATATTGTATCGCTGGTTTTTCGAATCTCAGACTGGGCTTTTGCGAATATTGTGCTTTTGCCCGTACCTTTTCTTCCGATGATGAATGTCGTGTTGTTTAGTAGGATGGTTTTCAGGATTGCATTTGATGGAAGAGGGTCGACGTAGAGCGCCTCGATTGGGTTGGCGCCTACCTCTTTCTCAAAATCAAGCAACTCGGCGCGCCGGTATTGTCTGAGTGAATCTGCAATCTTTGCAAATTTATCTGAATTCATAGATATTTGCGCCGCAAGAGGGTGGGCTATTTCTCTTTATAGCATGGCTAAGGCTTGGCCCAAAGGGACAACGAACGCGTACTCCGCCTCACCCTCCATGAGGCCATCAATCGGCTTCCTCTTATGCGGTGCGCCGCATAAGCGCAATTATGCCGAGTCCGGCGTTATGCGGAGTTGAGGGGCATGCCGCGCGCCAGTCCGAGGAGGAGACCGGCGCGGCGGCTCCGCATAATCATGCCCCTTTCCGCGAGGGCCGCAGCGAGGCGAGCAGC
>NZ_SRLW01000659.1:0-971 GCF_006518215.1 Myxococcus sp. AB025B | reverse complement strand
GCCAGGGCGGGCCGGTGCTCACCGAGAGCGGGCTGATGGGCGTGGCGCCGGGGGCCCAGCTGCTCGTGGCGCGGGTGCTGGACCTGAACGGCCGCACCCAGATGAGCGTGGTGCTCGAGGCCGTCGAGTGGTGCATGAGCCAGGGCGCCCGGGTCGCCTCGCTGTCGCTGGCCGGAGGCCTGGCCACCTTCACGTCCGAGGACATCTTCAAGGCCGCGCTCGACGGCGGGATGCTGGTGGTGGCGGCGGCGGGCAACGAGGGCCAGTTCCTGGTGTCCTATCCGGCGTCGGACCCGTCCGTGCTCGCGGTGGGCGCGGTGGATGACCTGGACCGGCGCGTGTACTTCTCCTCCCATGGCGAGCGGCTGGCGCTGATGGCGCCGGGCGTGGACGTGCTGTCCACCTTCCCCCGGGGCCTGGGCTCGTTCGCGCAGCTGGAGCTGGGACGGGCCCGGCCCGCGTCGCGCTCCCTCCTGTACGCGCCCACCGGGAACACCTGGGGCGCGCTGGTGGACTGCGGGCACGGCGGGACGCTGGACTCGTGCGGCGAGGACAGCAGCTGTGACGGCTTCATCGCCTATCTGCACCCGCACCCCTACGTGAGGCCGGAGCGGGCCATGGTCAACGTGATGAAGCAGGGCGCGCGCGCGGTCATCTTCGCCAGCGAGCTGGCGGAGGGCGGCGCGGAGATACTCTCCGTCCCGCAGCACGGCGCGTGGGTGCCCGCCGTCACCATCACCCAGGCGGCGAGCACGGTGATGGGCCGGCAGCTGGGCGCCACCACGCGGCTGACGCTGCGCCCGGTGGACTACGCGTACATGTCCGGCACCTCCATGGCCACGCCGTACGTCAGCGGCATCGCCGCGCTGCTGTTCAGCGCCCGCCCCGGCGCGACGCCCGCCCAGGTGCGCGCCGCGCTCCAGTCCAGCGCGAAGGACCTGGGCGCGCCGGGGTATGACACGGAGCACGGC
>NZ_SRLW01000658.1:0-988 GCF_006518215.1 Myxococcus sp. AB025B | reverse complement strand
CCCGAGGACGGCGCGCCCCCCGGCGAGGTGTACTGGACGGGCGCCCCCCCGGCTCCGGAGCCCGAGCACGCCGACAGCGCGCCCCACGCGGAGTCGCCCTCGGGCGAGTTCGGGATGGGACCGGAGGGTGAGGCTCCGGACACGGACGGCGAGGACCCGCGCGCCCGCACGCTCAAGCCCACCCTGCATTGAAGCGCCCGGGGCATCTGGACCTTCGGACACCTCTACAAGCCAGACCCGGAAGTTTTTACCGTCCCAGGCACCTCCACGCCACACTCCACCCGGCCAAGTGGCTGGAATTGCTGGAGGGTGCGGGTCTCAGGCACTGGCAACCGCCTTGCTATAGCTCCCGATGCGATGCGGAAGGCACCGGACATGAGCGAGCGGGGACGAAAGGCAGCGGGGTTGGCGAGGTTCTTCCGCCAGCAGCCGGACCGAATCGCTGCGCTGTGGCGGCGGATGCGGATGACGGCACGCGACTCGGATGGCTCGCAGGCGCCGCTGAGCCAGCTGGATGGACTGGTGGAGCCCTTCGTCCGGGAGCTGGGCGTGATGCTGGAGGGGGATGACACGAGCCCCTGGAGCCGCACGAAGGCGGTGCTGCGGCTGTCGCCGGAGCGTGGCGCGCGCGCCCTACACGAGGAGTTCTCGGCGCTGCGGCGCTGTCTGGTGGATGCCGCGGAGGTGCTGGGCGGCGGGGATGGGGAGAAGGAGCGCATCAACCGCGCCGTGGACGAGGCGGTGGACTCGGCGGTGGCGCTGCTCCAGCGGCTCAGGGATTCGAGGGTGGAGGGGCCGAGGGTGCCCTTCGGGGGATTGGTGGTGGAGTACTTCGAGCGGCCGTCGCGCGTCAGGCACGTGCCGCCCGGCTCGAGGGATGGACGCACCGCGATGCATTGAGTGAGGGGTGGTCGGGTTTGCCGACCCGTTCGGCTTGACACTCCAGACTGGGAGGGTCCGAGGCCGGCGGGAGGGAGCGTGCCAGGGG
>NZ_SRLW01000657.1:0-990 GCF_006518215.1 Myxococcus sp. AB025B | reverse complement strand
ACCCTCCCTACCCCTGGTACTCGAAGCTCTCCTTCTTCGAGAGCCAGCATCGGCTGGGCAGCGGCAACACCGGCGTGCGCACCATCGAGTTCGACGTGACGCCGCTCGCCTCCCGGCAGGATGGGACCATCGGCTACACGGACAGCGCCACGTCGGTGACGGACTACGCCTCGCTGAACATGACGGTGCGCATGAACCTGGAGGGGTACTTCGACGTGCGCAATGCAGGCGCGTATGCGTCACTCACGCGGGTGCCGTATGTGAGTGGCCGCACGTACCACGTGCGCATCCTCGCGGACCTGCCCGCGCGTCGCTACAGCGTCTGGGTGCGGCCGCCTGGAGGCAGTGAGGTGCAGATTGCTAACCGGTTTGTCTTCCGCACGGGTGCGCCGCCCATCGACGATCTTGGCCGCGCCTCCGTCCGGACCCTCATCGCGGACAGTGACTTCCGCGTCCTGAATCACCAGGTGAGGGCTGGCGTCACGGCGTCCGTGAGCGAGGAGGGCACCGAGACCTGGAGCGATGCCGAGGAGCCCCTCGGCTGTGGTTCGACCCACGGCGCGTCCACGTCCTCCGGAGTGCTGACCGTGCTAGGCGTCATGGCCCTGCTTCAGCGGCGCCTCTCGACGAGACGGCGACGCTGACCGGTGACAGGGGCAAGGCCCCTCAAATCACCCCGTCCCATCCCACGTCATGGCGGCGGAACAGCTCGCGCAGCCCAGAAACCTGTGACTCGGCAAGCGGCCCCCTGGACAGGATGTCCAGGTTGCGCCGCAGCCGTGACGCCTGGGTGGTGCCGACGATGCACGCGCTCACCCCGGGCGAATGGGCCGCGAAGCGCAGCGCCAGCTCATCCCACTCGAGCCCGCCCAGGTCCACCTGCATCGCCCGCATCCTGTCCCAGTACTGCCCCACGTCGTGCGCCTGGGGCCGCGTGTCATGGCGCCACGCCGCGTTGCCCAGGGGCCGCTTGGCGATGACCCCCACGCC
>NZ_SRLW01000656.1:0-997 GCF_006518215.1 Myxococcus sp. AB025B | reverse complement strand
CATCCCGGCCCGTTGGAAGAGCTCGCGGAATCGCGGTGACCAGGGGCCGCCGCGCACGGTGGAGACGTCGTTCTTGTTCGTGGCGATGTGGTGACGCTCGCTCCTGCCTTGCATCCCCTGGCTCGCCATGGCGACGGCATTGGGCGCGAGCGCGATGGTGAAGCCCTCCGCGGTCAGGGCAACGGACCGCACGCCACTGACGGCTGCGTACTGGAAGCCCGCCTGGGTCTCCACGGCGAGCGCCGCTGGTGCGGAAGCAGGCAGCCGCGTCGAGCTGGCGGCGAGCCCTGCGGTGTTGCCGATGGCGACCGTCGCCAGCATCACGAAGACGCGCGCCGCGTTCTCCCCGAGCACCTCGCCGTAGGCCTGCCCCGCGGCGTCGAGTTGTTCGAAGCGGGTGGCCTGCTCCACCTCCCGCACCAACGTCAGCCATCCGTCGAGCAGCCGCCACACCGTGTCCACCCCGAGGTAGGCGATGGCGAGAGCAGTCAACGTCGCCGCGACACCTTTCGAGACGGGCTCGGGGAGCGACCAGAGCAGGAGGTACATCGTGACGGAGGCCGTCAGGGTGGCCATGACGGCGCCAGGGTCCGTCATGTCCTCCAGCGCCTCGGCGGTCTCATCCCAGACGGAGTCCATGGCGATGGCCAAGGCCCAGACGTATTTGCCGTCGCTGGCCAGCAAGGGGCCCTCGTCCAGCAGGCGCAGGCAGTCTCCGGGCCGGTCCTTCGCCGCGCACCAGTGTCCATAGGCGCGCGTCAGTGCGTCATCCGCGTAGGACTCCAGCAGGCGGGGGCCGTCCACCTCATCCCGCTGGGGGATGAGCCGCGCCGGGCGCTGCTCGAACCGATAGACCCCGCTGCGTGATGGCACACCAAAGAGCTCCCGCGCCTCCCGTAGGGGATGGCGGAAAGGGCGCACGTCGCGGGCCAGTTCGGGGAGGACCTCTTCGTATTCGTCATCCTCGACTTCGGCCTCGGACAAAGATGCGCCTGGG
>NZ_SRLW01000655.1:0-753 GCF_006518215.1 Myxococcus sp. AB025B | reverse complement strand
TGTTGGTGGTGGACGTCTGGTACACGAGCAGGTGCTCGCCGGGCTCCGACCTCGCCTCGATGATTTCGGGCCGTAGGATCGACGGGGCCAGCGTGGTGCGGCGCTTGCGCACGGGCGGGTAGAAGAACGTCGTCACCAGGTAGTGGAAGGCGCCCGGCAGCTTCGCCTTCACGATGGCGCGCGAGGTCTCGAAGCTGTCCTCGTACCCGGCCAGCAGCGACGGCTCGTGCTGACAGCGGTTGATGACCTGCATGTTGTCCACGCTGATGACGGGCAGCCGGTGGGTGCGCGCGAACAGGTAGCTGAAGGACTCGAAGTCGCTGACGACGACGTCGGGCTTGAAGTCGTCCACCAGCTCGAAGTACTGGCGCACGTTCTGCGGCCAGCCCTTCACCGCGCCGGTGAGGTTCTGCAGCACCGTCTGCCACTTCTTCACCGAGTTGCCCTCGTACGCCAGGGTCAGCCCCCAGATGCCGTGCACGTTCTGGAAGCGCCTGGCCAGGTAGTCCTGGGCCCGCCCGGAGACGACGATGTGGACCTCGTGCTTCTTCGTGAGCTCCTCGAGGAGCACGCGCGAGCGCGTCGCATGGCCCATGCCTTCGCCGACGACACCGTAGAGGATTCGCATGGTGCGCGAGCATACGCGGCCTGCCCCTCGCCCGTTGAGCCCGCCCGCCGCTCGCGGCTATAGCTCCCCTCCCACCATGCCCTCCGCTCCGCCGCCGCCTCCCAAGCCCTCGCTGCCGCGCGCCG
>NZ_SRLW01000654.1:0-1012 GCF_006518215.1 Myxococcus sp. AB025B | reverse complement strand
TGCTCGACACCGACTCCGCCGCTCTTTAGGCCACTCCCATCACCGGGCGCGCGCGCTGACGCTCGCGCTCGGTGATGCCCATCAATCAGGCGGCTCGCTCGTCCATCAACCAGCCCGCCTCGCAACAGCAGAGGGCCGCCCGGAAGGCGGAGGAGGCCCCGGCGCGGGAGATTCGCCACGCGGTGCCCGCCGAGGAGCGCCACTGCCCGGCATGCGGCGGCGAGGACTTGAGGCCGCTGGGCAAAGGTCGCACCACGGTGGTGTACGAGCACATTCCCGCGAGATTCGAGAAGCAGCTACACGTGCAGGAGGTGCTGGCGTGCGCGTGTGGCCGGGGCGTCGTGACTGCCCCGCCTCCAGCCCGGGTGGTGGACAGGGGCGAGTACGGCCCCGGCTTCATCGCGCACGTGGTGACGTCGAAATGCGCCGACGCCATGCCCTTGCACCGGCTGGCCCAGCGGGTGGAGCGAAGCGGCGTGCCCATGAGTCGCAGCACGCTGACGGACCTCTTCCACCAG
The DNA here is from genome assembly GCF_006518215.1 of Myxococcus sp. AB025B. Classification (NCBI taxonomy): domain Bacteria; kingdom Pseudomonadati; phylum Myxococcota; class Myxococcia; order Myxococcales; family Myxococcaceae; genus Myxococcus; species Myxococcus sp. AB025B. The sequence goes on along the minus strand of NZ_SRLW01000654.1, from coordinate 494 downwards.
GCCGCCTCGGTGCTGCTGCCGCTCTCCCAGCACCTCTTGCAATGCATTGCCTCGGCGGACGTGGTGTGGGCCGACGAGACGCCGCTGCGCGTGCTGGACGTGAAGAAGACGCGCCTGGGCTACCTCTGGACTTTCCTCACCCAGAATGAGGCGGGCCAGTGGCTCATCGGCTACCGCTTCAGCGTGGGTCGGGCCAGCAAGACACCGAAGGAAGTCCTGGGCGGCACCTCGGGCGCCCTCGTGGTGGACGCGTACACCGGCTACAACGCGGTGACGCTGCCCCAGGGCCGCGTCCGCGTCGGGTGTTGGGCCCACGTACGTCGCCGCTTCTTCGACGCGCTGGCCACCGCCCCCGAGGCACGCGAGGTGTCGTAGCTCGGCGTAACAGGTCCTCTGGAGTTCGGCGAACCCGGTCGGGGTGAGTTCGGCCAAACCGGTCCGCACCGGTTCGGCCAAACCGGTCCTCCGGGTGCTCCGCCGACAGGTCACGCTGG
>NZ_SRLW01000653.1:0-1027 GCF_006518215.1 Myxococcus sp. AB025B | reverse complement strand
GCCTCGCTGCACGACGTCAATGTCCGCCTCTGCGCCTTCCTCGACGCGCACTACCACGTCACCTCGCACGCGGCCCTCCTGGGCGCGACACCGAGAACCGTCTTCGAGGCCGCGCCCCGGGCGCCTGATGGCTTCGACGAGGCGAAGCTGCGCGAGGCCCTCACCACCCGTACCCGCCGACGCGTGCGGCGCGACACCACCGTCGTCGTCGACGGTGTCGACTACGAGCTCGACGCGGGCCACCTCGCCGGGCGCCTCGTGCACCTGTGCCGCTGCCTTGTCGACCTGGGGGAGGCGCCCTGGGCCGAATTCGAGGGCAAGCGCTACGCCCTCCACCCAGTCGACGCCGTGAAGAACTCGCGCCGCAAGAGGCCGCTGCGCCGCCCTCCAGTCCACGACGAGACGTCCCGGCCTCACCCCGCGTTTGACCCGCCCCTGGCGCTGCTCGACCGCGCCGTCGGACGTCCTCCCCGGCATCGCGATGCAGGTGAGTCATGACGCCCGCCTACGTCACCCACTTCGGCTTCTCCGAGGCGCCCTTCTCCAAGGAGATTGCCGACGCGGACCTCTGGCTGCCGGCCTCCAAGACGGGCCTCGTCGAGGAACTCTGCGAAGCCGTGCGCGAGCGGCAGAGCGTCATGCTGGTGGGCGAGCCCGGCGTCGGCAAGACGTGCGTCCTGCGCGCGCTTCGTCACCGGCTTCCCCAGGCGGGCTTCCGCCTCACCTATTGCCACAACGCCACGCTGGGCCGCCGCGACTTCTACCGACAGCTGTGTCTGGCCCTCGGGCTCACCCCGTCCGCCACCGCCGCCGCTGTCTTCTACGCCGTGTCCAGCCACGTGGAGGAACTCGGTCGCGAGCGCGTCCACCCCGTCTTCCTCCTCGACGAGGCGCACCTGCTCCACCAGGACGTGCTCGACCACCTCCACATCCTCCTCAACTACCAGTGGGACTCCAAGGCGCTCCTCTCCCTCATCCTCGTCGGCCTGCCCGAACTCGACTCGCGCCTCGCGATGCGCCGCAACCG
>NZ_SRLW01000652.1:0-1046 GCF_006518215.1 Myxococcus sp. AB025B | reverse complement strand
GGGCGAGGGGCGGGCGTGGCTGGGGCTCACCGAGGCGCTGACGCTGCTCATCGCGGTGGATGTGTTGTTCCTGGTGTTCGTGCGCTTCCAGGTGGCGTACCTCTTCGTGGGGGACGCGGTGGCGCCGGCGCCGGGGTACTCGTATGCGGAGTACGCGCGCCGGGGCTTCTTCGAGCTGCTGCTCGTGTCGATGCTGACCTTGTGCCTCATCATGGCGCTGGCGCGGTGGACGGTGCGCGGGACGGCGAAGGCGAAGGTGGCCTTCCAGGTGGCGGCGAGCGTGATGACGGTGCTGACGGTGGCCATCCTCGCCTCGGCGATGAAGCGGCTGGGGATGTACGAGGATGCGTTCGGCTACACGCGGCTGCGGGTGTTCACGCACGTGTTCATGGTGTTCCTGGGCGGGGTGCTCGCGTGGCGCGGCGTGACGCTGTGGTGGCGGCCGGAGCGCTTCGCGGTGGGGGCCTTCGCCGCCGCGCTGGGGGCGGTGGTGACGGTGAACGTCATCAACCCGGACGCGCTCATCGTGCGGCACAACCTGGCGCGGGAGCTGGCGCGCGAGTCGGTCGAGGGCGCGCCGCGCGCGGAGGGCGCGGTGGACGTGGGGTACCTGTACGAGCTCTCGCTGGACGCGGTGCCGGAGCTGGCGCGGGGGCTGTCGTCGACGCAGCAGCTGAGCGACGAGTTCAGGGCCCGGGCGTGCGCGGACGTGTCCTGGCCGGAGTGGAGCCTTTCGCGGTGGCGTGCGTGTCGCGCGCTGAGCGCGTTGGCGCCGGAGCCTGTCAGCGCAGGTGGTAGTTGAAGGGCAGCTCCACGGTGACGCGCGGGCCGAGCGCGGACGGAGGTGGGGGGAAGGGGGCTGCCTCGCGCACGGCGGCCATCGCGGCGTCGCAGAGGACGTAGTGGGGGCAGCGGCCGACGATGGCGAGGGCGAGGAGCTGGCCTCGGGAGCCGACGGTGATGCGCAGCGCGAAGCGGCCCTCGATGCCGGCCATGGCGGCCTGGTGCGGGTAGCGCACGTTCTCGAAGCGGTCGCGGAACATCAC
>NZ_SRLW01000651.1:0-1069 GCF_006518215.1 Myxococcus sp. AB025B | reverse complement strand
AGGGCTTCGACCCGAAGAAGACGCCGAAGACGCTGCGCGTGGGGGTGGACAGCCGCCCTCTGGAAGGGGCCGGGCGGGTTGAGGACACCATCAACCTGCTCGGCCACGCAGGCTGCAAGGTGGCCGAGGGCATGGCGCTCGCGCTCGGCACCGACGTCGAGGAGGTGTGTCAGCAGGCGAATGCGCCGTTGCTGATGGCCAGCAGCATCAAGGCCGGCCTCGACATCGATTGGAGCGCGCCCGACGCGAAGCTCGACGCACTCAATCGCCTGTGCCGACAGCTCGACCGTCTCATGGCCTGGGTGGCGAAGCAGTCGAAGTCGTGCGTCGCGGCTCCACTGACGCGCTACATCGAAGCGCTCGCGCAGGTGAAGGCGCAGGACCTTGAGCCGCGTCCCGAGGGCGGAGTGCAGATTCGGCAGGGCGTGGCGGCCGACCGTCGCATCTCCATCGAGGACCCGGACATGCGCCACGGGCGCAAGAGCAAGAGCAAGCGCTTCAATGGCTACAAGCAGCACGTCGGCACCGACCTCGACACGGAGCTCGTGGTGGCCTGCGCCGTGACGCCGGCCAACCGCCCCGAAGAGGAGGCGACGGGGGCCCTGCAGGAAGACATGGCCCACCAGGAGCTCTTCCCCGACGTCCTGCTCATCGACAGGGCGTACCTCAACAGCCCCATGACCGAAGACGTGCTGGCCAGCGGCGGCGACGTCGTCTGCCGGCCGTGGCGTGGAGCCAGCGCGAAGCCCGGACTCTTCGGCAAGCGCGACTTCAAAGTGAACATCCGCGACGGCACCATTACGTGTCCTGCTGGCGAGGTGGAGCCCTTCGAGCCCGGCGCCGTCGTGCACTTCGACCCGGAAGCCTGCGGACCATGCAAGCTGCGCCCGAGTTGTACCCAGGCGGCGTCCGGCAAGGGGCGCAGCGTCACGATGGGCGACGACGAGCGGCTCCAGAAGCGCCTTCGCTCACGTCTGCAGTCGCGCGCAGGCCGTGCACAACTCCGCGAGCGTGTCGGTGTCGAGCATCGCCTGGCACATCTCGCCAACCGCCAGGGCCCGAAGGCCCG
>NZ_SRLW01000650.1:0-1084 GCF_006518215.1 Myxococcus sp. AB025B | reverse complement strand
ATCCGCCAGCGCTCCCACCGGGGCCGATGCGTGAGCGCCGCGAGCAACGCCTCCATCGAGGGATGCCGCGCCGCCGGGTCCGCGCTCAAGCCCCGCAGCACCGCGCGGCGAATCCTCGCCGGCACCCGCGCCTCCCCCGACGACACCGGAGGCCCCGCGCGGATGGCCTGCACGAGCGCCGCGCGCGAGCTCGCCTCGAACGGACGCCGGCCATACAGCCCCTCGTGCAACGCCACGCAGAAGCTGAACTGGTCGCTGCGCGCGTCCGCGGGCCGTCCCTCCAACTGCTCGGGCGCCATGTACGCCGGCGTCCCCAGCAGCGCGCCCGGCTGCGTCACCGTCCCCGTGCCACCGGAAGACGGGCCCTCGAGCACGGCGGACTCCACGCCCCCCGGCAGCGAGGTCTGCGTCAGCCGGGCGAGCCCGAAGTCCGTCACCCGCACGCGCCCATCCACGCCCACCAGCACGTTGTCGGGCTTGAAGTCGCGGTGCACCAGCCCCCGCGCATGCGCCGCCGCCAGGCCCTCGCCCGCCTGGAGGAAGCGGCCCAGCACCTCCGTCCACCGCCGAGGCTCCGCCCGCAGCCAGCGCCGCAGCGTGGTCCCCTCCACGAAGTCCATGGCGATGAAGAGGCTCTCCCCATGCACCCCCACGTCATGCACCGCGACGACGTGCGGATGGGACAGCCGGGCCAGCGCCCGCGCCTCGCGCCACAAGCGCTCGCGCGCGTCCTCCGCGCCGCCCTCCTTCACCCAGTCCGAGCGCAACAGCTTCAGGGCCACCTTGCGGTGCAGCCTCGGGTCGTTCGCGGCGAACACCACGCCCATGGCGCCCAGGCCCACGTGCTCCAGCACCTCGTAGTGCCCCACCCGGGCGCCGCGCTCCAACCGGGGCACGCCCGCATCCGCCGAGGCGGCCACCGACTCCGCGCGCGCCTCGCCTCCCGCGAGCACCACCACCACGCGCCGACACAGCCCGCACCCATCCAGGTGCCGCTCCAGTGAAGCCAGCGCGTCCCCCGACACCAACCCTTGCACCAGGTCGGCCAGCTCCGCCTCATCCGGACAGGTGCCCTCCCCCATGC
>NZ_SRLW01000064.1:0-38503 GCF_006518215.1 Myxococcus sp. AB025B | reverse complement strand
GGACACGCCCTCACCCGAGGCGCCCGCCGAGCCCCAGTACTCCCGCGAGTGGTTCGTGAGTCCGGCCGGCAACGACTCCGCGGCCGGCAACGAATCGCGTCCGCTGCGCACCATCTCCAAGGCCATCACCCTGGCGGGTCCGGGCGAAATCATCCGCGTCCAGGCGGGCACCTATGCGGAGAAGCTGGTGTTCGACTCCAGCGTGCGCGCGGGCACCGCGAGCGCGCCCATCACCCTGCGCGGAGAGGGCAAGGCGAAGCTCGTCCCCACCTCGGGCGGTTGGTACATGGCGCTCGTGCAGCGGCCGAACTGGCGCATCGAGGGCTTCGAGTTCGACGTGCGCGGCCAGCGCCAGGTCGCGGTGACGTTCGCGGGTGACACGCAGGGCAGCGTGCTGGCGAACAACGACCTGCACCACGGCTCCTTCGGCAGCGGCATCAGCACGGACGCCGGCGCGCGGGGCATCACCATCGAGAACAACCACATCCACCACTTCGCCCAGGGGAGCACCGACTCCCACGGCGTCGTCATCGCCCCCACGTCGAAGAACATCACCGTGCGCGGCAACGACATCCACGACAACTCGGGTGACTCCGTGCAGTGCCTGGGGCCCGAGGGCTTCAGCAACGACGCGCCCGCCGCCGGGGTCCTCATCGAGGGCAACGACATGTATGACAACCGCGAGAACGCGGTGGACATCAAGACGTGTCACGACGTCACGGTGCGCGGCAACCGGATGCACGGCTTCACCAAGTCCGCGACGTCGCGGGGCGAGGCGATCGTGGTGCACTACTCCGCGAAGAACGTCATCATCGAGGACAACGACATCTCGCAGGCCTCGCTGGGCGTCGCCATCGGCGGCAACCGCTTGAATGCCCCGCCGACCAACGTGTCCATCCGGCGCAACCGCATCTTCAACCTGAAGACGCCCGAGGGCTCCGCCATCCGCATCGAGAACGGCGTGGACGTGCGCGTGCTGCACAACACCGTGACGGGGACGAACGGGTTCGCGCTGGTGCTCGGCCACGGCACGGGGGGCGACTCCACCAACGTCGCTGTGCGCAACAACATCTTCGACACGAAGAACGCGGTGCACCTGGGCCACAGCGCGCCGGGCTTGAAGATGGAGTCCAACCTCTACCAGCCGGGCGCCAACTTCACGACGGGCAAGTTCTTCGTCCCCGAGCTGTCGTGGGTGGGGACGCTGTTCGCCGCGTGGAAGCAGCAGGAGGGCCAGGACGTGACCTCCATCGAAGCGCTCAACGCGCTGGTGGACACGGACTCGCTCGAGCCCGGGCCGGGCGCGGTGGACAAGGGCATGGACCTGGGCCTGCCCTACTGCGGCGCCGCTCCGGACGTGGGCGCCATCGAGTCCGACTGCCCCACCGTCATGCAGACGGCGACGGCGGAGCTCACCGAGTAGCACTCCGGTGATGACCTCCCACGCGGACTGTCGCGTGGGAGGTTGCTTCGCGCGGTGAGTCGCGAATTCGAGGCTCGCGGCATCCGCCCGCTCAGCGACGCTGCGACGTCCCGGTGGGCTGTCAGGAGAGGACCCACGCCCGCCGCAGCGCCACCACGGAAGGCTTGCGCCCGTTGGCCGCGCCGCGAACCGCCGCGCCCTGCACAGCCTGTGACGCCCAGCCTCATGCACCCAATGCTGGCGAGCAGGTCGAGCAGAGCGCCCCGCTACGCGCCAAGCGGCGGCGGCACAGCCTCATGCATCCAACGTGCGAGAGCCGTGTCGCCGTCGGTCCTCGCCTCTACGCGCCGAGCAGCTCGCGGTGCAGCCGCGCCGTGAGCGGCTTCAGGTGCGGCTTGTCCACGAGGAGCGTGAGCTGGAGCGGAGACGTGTGAGCGGCATGCACCTTCGCGCCCAGCTCCTCCGCCGCCACCAGCGACTGACGCAAGGGCGCCCAGTCCGCGTTGAGGCCCACGCCCACGCACGTGACGGTACCCAGCTCCTCGCGCCACGTCACCGCCGCGCCGAAGCGCGTGGCCAGCTCCTTGCGCAGCGCCTCCGGCCCGTGGATGTCCGCCAGCGGCACCAGCAGGTACGCGTGCCCGGCGCCCCCAGTCAGCCCGTCGTACCCGAGCGAGCGGCCTCGCACGCCCCGGGCGTCCAGGAACTCCAGGAGCTCCGCCAGCGGTACCTCGGCGCCCGCCGCGAGCACCGCCAGCTCCGCGTCCGCGGTGACGCCCTTGATGCGACTGTCCGACGGCGCGGTCAGCTCACGCACCACCGTGCCGCTGCCCTCCGCGTGCGCCGTGCGCGCGAGGATGGCGATGCCGCGCGACTTCGCCCACTCCACCGCCTGCGCGTTGAGCACCTTGGCTCCCGCGCTCGCCAGCTCCTGCATCTCGTCGTAGCTCAGGGACTCCAGCTTGCGCGCGTCCGGCACCACGCGGGGGTCCGCGCTGAAGATGCCGTCCACGTCCGAGTAGATCTCACACGCTTCCGCCTCCAGCGCCGCGGCCAGCGCCACCGCCGTCGTGTCCGAGCCACCACGCCCCAGCGTGGTGACCTCCTTTTTGTAGGACACGCCCTGGTAGCCGGCGACGATGACCACCTTGCCGCGCGCCAGCTCGTCGTGGATGCGATAGGGCCGCACCTCCACGATTCGCGCCTGTGCGTGCGCGTCCGTCGTGATGATGCCGCTCTGGCTGCCTGTGAAGCTGATGGCCGGCACCTCCATCTCCTGGAGCGCCATGGACAGCAGCGCCATGGAGATGCGCTCGCCGCACGTCAGCAGCATGTCCAGCTCCCGCCGCGCGGGGTCCGGGGACACCTGCTTGGCCAGCGCCAGCAGCTCGTCCGTGGTGTCGCCCATGGCGCTCACCACCACCACCACCTGGTACCCGGCGTCGCGCTTGTCCTTCACCCGGCGCGCCACCTTGCGAATCTTCTCCACGTCGGCCACCGACGAGCCGCCGTACTTCTGGACCACGATAGGCATGAGCGTCTCACTACCCTTCTTGGGCGTGTCCGGGGAACCACACCGGAGTGGAGTCTTGCAGGAGCCCGGCCAGCGAGGGGAAGCACCCAGGCCGCTCGCCGGGCGTCGCCTTGACACCCCGAAGACCCCTCCTATAGTCGGCGGCGGTTCTGCCCGGGCCGTCCGAGACACACCTCCACGGCCGGCGGCCCAGGTCGAGCACGTCTTCCTGGAGCCTCCCCATGGCGATGATCGAGGTGCAGCACCTCACCAAGCGGTATCGCGACCGCGTGGCCATCGACGACCTCACCTTCAGCGTCGACGAGGGCGAAATCCTCGGCTTCCTCGGGCCCAACGGCGCGGGCAAGTCCACCACGATGAAGATCCTCACCGGCTTCCTCCCCGCGTCGGAGGGAGTGGCCCGGGTGGGTGGCTTCGACGTCCACCGGCATCCGCTCGAGGTGAAGCGCCGCATCGGCTACCTTCCGGAGACGCCGCCGCTCTACCCGGAGATGACCGTGGAGAGCTACCTGCGCTTCGTCGCCTCGCTCAAGCGCCTGCCCTCGCGTGAGCAGAAGACCGAGGTGGAGCGCGTGGCCGCCCTCACCGGCGTCACCCATGTGTTGGGCCGCGTCCTCGCGAACCTGTCCAAGGGCTACAAGCAGCGCACCGGCATCGCCCAGGCGCTGCTCGGCTCGCCGCCGGTGCTCATCCTCGACGAGCCGACCGAAGGGCTCGACCCCGCCCAGCGCGCCGAGGTGCGCGCGCTCATCAAGGGCCTCGCGGGCAAGCACACCGTCATCCTCTCCACGCACATCCTCCCGGAGGTGACGATGACGTGCGAGAAGGTCCTCATCCTCAACCAGGGGCGCATCGCCGCCTACGACGACCTCCGCAAGCTGGCCGGAACCCAGGGCACCGCCGAGAGCGCGTCGCTGGAAGAGGTCTTCATCAAGCTGACCGCCGCCTGAGCGCGCGCCTTTCGTCCCCCTTCCAAGGAAACCCGTCGGCCCATGCGCATCGCCCTGGCCATCGCTCGCAAGGAGCTGTCCCTCTACTTCACCACCCCGTGGGCCTATGGCGTCTTCACGGCGATGGTGGCGCTCTCGTCGTTCTTCTTCGTGGGCCTGCTGGAGCGCTTCCAGCAGGTGCAGGAGATGGCGCGGCGCACGAACTGGTCCCAGCTGCCCGAGGACTTCACCGCCTACCGCAACCTCACCGACGGCGTCGTCGTGCAGCTGTGGGGCATCGTCATCATCATCACCCTGTTCGTCGCCCCCTTCCTCTCCATGCGCCTGTTCGCGGAGGAGAAGCGCAACAAGACCTTCGAGCTGCTGATGACCGCGCCGGTGCGTCCCATCGAAATCGTGCTGGGCAAGTACCTGGGCGGAGTCGGCATCATCTGCGCCACGCTGGGCCTCACGCTCGTCTTCCCCGTGGTGCTCTCCGCGTTCGGCAAGGCGGACTCCGGCACCGCGCTGGAGTGGTCCACGGTGCTGCTGGGCTACGGCGGCATCCTCCTGTGGGGCGCGACGTGCATGGCGGTGGGCATGTTCATCTCCGCGCTGACGGAGAGCCAGATGCTCGCGGCCTTCCTCACCTTCGCGGTGCTGCTGCCGTGGATGCTGCTGTCCGGCGTGGCGCAGGGCGCCGAGGAGCCGGCGCGCTCGGTGTTGATGTACCTGTCCTTCGACGCGCAGCTACAGAACCTGCTCAAGGGCATCCTGGACGTGAAGAGCTTCGTCTTCTTCGCCTCCGTCATCGTCTTCTCGCTGGTGCTCACGCACCGCACCGTGGAAGCGCGACGCTGGGTCTCGTGACGTGGCCCGCCCACTCGTGAAAGGCAATTCCCCGGACATGAACGCGACCCTCATCGGCAGGTACCTGGGCGCCTTCGGGCTGCTGCTCCTCGTCTCCAGCCCCTTCACCCTCTTCATCACCTCCGGCAGCCCCGTCGCCTCCGGAGTGAAGGCGGGCGTGGGCCTGGCGCTCGTCGGCGTGTACCTGGCCACGAACCTGAAGCAGTTCGGCCAGCTCGCCACGCGCAAGTCGAGCACCTTCTTCATCACCTCCGTCCTCACCGTGCTCGGCGTCCTGGGCGCGCTCGTGGGCATCAACTACGTGGCCCATCAGCAGGCGCCGCAGTGGGATTTGACGAAGGAGCGCATCCACACGCTGGCGCCGCAGACCATCGCCACCCTGGGCACGATGCCGGAGAAGGTGAAGGCCATCGGCTTCCTGCCGCCGACGCACGAGTCCTACGCGCTGCTGGAGACGCTGTTCCAGCGCTACCACGCGGAGGCGCCGGCGAAGTTCGAGTACGAGTTCAGGGACCAGCGCCGCTCTCCCGAGATGGCCTCGAAGTACCAGCTCAAGGAAGGTCAGGCGAGCGTGGTGCTGGCACGCGGCGAGTCGCACACGACGCTCGCCGCCGTGTCCGAGCAGGACCTCACCAACGCGCTCATCAAGCTGGGCGCGGTGGGCACCCAGCGCGTCTACTTCATCACCGGACACGGCGAGTGGCCTCTCGACAAGGATGAAGCCGCGCCCTCGGACCCGGGCGGCTCGCTGTCGGAGCTGCGCCGGCAGCTGCTCCAGGAGGGCTACGCCGCGGAGGCCATGTACCTGGTGGGCACCACGGACATCCCCCGCGATGCCTCGCTCGTGGTCATCGCCGGCGCGCGCGTGCCGTACACGCAGCCGGAGGTGGCGGTGCTGCGCAAGTACCTCTCGAGCGGCGGACGGCTCGTATACTTCACCGACGCGGGGCTGGTGGATGGACTGGGCGAGCTGCTCGCCGAGCACGGCATCCTGGTGGACGAGGGAATCGCCGCGGATGCGCAGTTCAACAGCGGCAACCCGTACGTCGTGCAGTCGCCCTTCTACAGCACGCACGCCATCGTCGCGCCGCTCAAGCAGCGGGGCATGAACGTGGAGCTGCCCACGCCACGCAGCCTCACCGTGCTGCGCGAGGGCATGGCCGAGGGCGTGCGCGTGGAGCCTCTGGTGCACACCTCGCAGCATGGCTGGGTGGAGACGAAGCCCGACGAGAACGCGGTGCCGTCGGATGGCGAGAAGACGGGCCAGCTCACGCTCGCGGCCGCCATCGTCCGCGATACGAAAGACGCCGCCGACAAGCGCTTCGACGAGGGGCGGCTCGTGGTGGTGGGCGACTCGGAGCTGCTGTTGGACCCGAACTGGGGACACGAGCCCAACCGCAACCTGGTGATGAACACGCTGGGCTGGGCCTCCAACCAGGTGACCAAGGTGACGATGCGACCTCCGGACCGCGAGGTGTCGACGCTGGAGCTGGACACGGATGCGATGGACCACATCCGCTTCATCTCCACCGACCTGATTCCCCTCTCCATGATGGGCCTGGGACTGGCCATCTGGCTGACGCGGCGGAACAAGTGAGCGCCTCGCGCGGAGGACTCGTCGCGCTGCTCGTCCTCGGCACCGGAGCGCTGCCCGCGTGCAAGGAGTCCGGGCCGCGCGAGCCACGTGAGCAAGCCGTGGCGGAGCAGCTCTTCGCGCCTCCGCCGGGGACGACGCCGGGCAAGGACGCGGCGCCCGTGTTCACCCGCATCACCGTTCGCGCGCAAGGTGACACCACCGAGCTGGAGCGTGGGCCGGACGGTTCGTGGCGAATCGTCGCGCCCGTGCAGGCCCGCGCGGAGCCGGCGGCCGTGGAGGCCCTGCTCGAGACCCTGGAGCGCTCGAAGTCGAGCACCCTGGTGGCCGAGGCGCCCACCGACGCGGACCTGAAGAAGTACGGGCTCGACTCGCCCGTGTTCACCGTGACGGCGCAGGCCCAGGTGTCGGGCTCGCCGCACGCGGTGACGCTGCATGGCGGCGTCGAGAACACGTTCGATGGCTCCGTGTACGTACGCCGCGAAGGTGACCCCAAGGTGTACGCGGCGCAGGGCTCGGTGCGGTGGAGCCTGGACAAGGACACCTTCGCGCTGCGCTCGAAGGAGCTGCTCGGCGAGCTGGAGGTCACCGCGCTCGCGGGCATCGAGGTCCGCGCTCGGACGCACACCTACGTGCTGGAGCATGAGAAGGGCACCTCGCGCTGGCGGCTGACGAAGCCCGTCTCCGAGCGCGCGGACGAGGCCCGGGTGTCCGCGCTGCTCAAGGCGCTGAAGGAGCACCGCGCGCTCTCCTTTCCCAAGGACACACCGGAGACTCGCAAGAAGCTCGGCCTGGAGGCGCCGCTGGTGGACGCGCGCTTCACGCGGACCTCGGGCGACACCGTGCGCATCCGGATGGCGCAGGTGATGGAAGACGGAGCGCCTCGCTTCCACGCGCTGCGTGAGCAGGGCTTCGTCGCGACGCTGGCCGAGGTGCCCGAGGGCGCGCTCGAGGTGCTGGACGTGGACGTGCTCGAGCTGAAGGACAAGCACGTGCTGAGCTTCCGCCGCGAGGACGTGCGGCGCGTGGTGTTCCACCCGGGCGGCGACGCGCCCGCCATCACCCTGGTCAACGTGGCCGAGGGTGACGGAGGCACGGAGTCCTGGCAGGTGGAGTCGCCCGTGAAGGGCAAGGCCCAGCACTTCCGCGTCGTGTCGCTGCTGCGCGCGCTGGGCGCCATCAAGGCCACGAGCTTCGGTGAGGCGAAGCCCCGGAGCTGGGCGAAGTACGGCATCGACGACGCCTCGCGCGGCGCGGTGCTGCTGGGCGCCCAGGGCCAGGAGCTGGCGCGACTGTGGCTGGGCACCGAAGTCCCGGAGTCCTCCGAGCTGCGCTACGCCCGAGGCTCCGGCCCCGAGGTGATGGAGGTCTCCGTCGAGGGCCTCGCCCTGCCCCAGCGGGCCGAGGACCTCATGGACGCCGCGCCCGCAGCGGAGCCCGCCAACGCACGCGGCCCGTGAGGGCGCACACGGCCGCACCGTGACAATCCACTACGTCGGGAAGGTGACGCGACGCGCCGCCGGATTTGACGCGCGCCTCGTGCACATTCCCGTGGGCCTTCCCTCGGGAGATGGTGCGGGCCGCTGACATTCTCTGGCAGTTCTTTGTGCTTTCCTCCTCCTCCGCCCCTCCCTACCTTTGGCTCACACTCGTAGATGATGTTCGGAGGCAGTGTCATGGCGACCACGGCGGAAAACCCGATTGGGCTGAATGGCTTTGAGTTCGTGGAGTTCACGAGCCCCGCGCCCGAGGCGATGGTGGCGCTGGTGGAGAAGCTGGGCTTCACGGCCTACGCCAGGCACCCGACCAAGGCGCTGGTCCGCTACAAGCAGGGCGACATCAACCTGCTCATCAACCAGGAGCCCACGGGTCAGGCCGCCGAGTTCCGCGCCGCGCACGGCCCGTCCGCCAACGCCATGGCGTTCCGCGTGGCCAACGCCCGCGCCGCGTACGAGCTGGCGCTGGAGCGTGGCGCCGTCGCCGCGGACCCCGCCACCAGCTCCCTGGGCGAGGGCTTCTATGTGCTCCAGGGCATCGGTGGCAGCCTGCTGTATCTCATCGACCGCCACGGCGCGGCCGGCACCCTCTACGACTCCTGGGTGCAGATTCCCGGCGCCGCCGAGTCCGAGGCGAAGAACAGCGTGGGCCTGGAGTCGCTGGACCACCTGACGCACAACGTGCGCCGGGGCCAGATGCGCACCTGGTCGACCTTCTACAACCGCATCTTCGGCTTCACCGAGCAGAAGTACTTCGACATCAAGGGCCAGGCCACGGGCCTGTTCAGCCAGGCGATGATCGCCCCGGACCGGGCCATCCGGATTCCGCTCAACGAGAGCCAGGACGAGAAGTCGCAGATTGAAGAGTTCCTGCGCGAGTACAACGGCGAGGGCATCCAGCACCTGGCCCTGTCCACCCAGGACATCTACGGCACCGTCGAGCGGCTGCGCGCGCGCGGCGTGGACCTGCAGGACACGCTGGAGGCCTACTACGACCTGGTCGACAAGCGCGTGCCCAACCACGGTGAGGACCTGGAGCGGATGCGCAAGAATCGCATCCTCATCGACGGCAACGAGCAGGAGGGCCTGCTGCTGCAGATCTTCACCAACAACCTCTTCGGCCCCATCTTCTTCGAGATCATCCAGCGCAAGGGCAACGAGGGCTTCGGCAACGGCAACTTCCAGGCCCTGTTCGAGTCCATCGAGCTGGACCAGATCCGCCGCGGCGTCATCAAGGTGGAGAAGTCCCAGAAGTAGCTCCCGGCCCGACTCCGGAGGAACTTCACGGTGAGCCTCGAGAATCGAACCGCGGTACCTCCGAAGAGCGGGCTCCGAAAGGCGCCCGGCGACTACCTCTCCGGATTCGGCAACGAAGTGGCGACGGAGGCCGTCCCCGGCGCGCTGCCCGTGGGACGCAACTCTCCGCAGAAGGTCCCCTTCGGACTGTATGCGGAGCAGCTGTCCGGCACGGCCTTCACGGTGGCGCGCCGGGAGAACAAGCGCTCCTGGCTGTACCGCCTGCGTCCCAGCGCCAACCATCCCGCGTATCAGCCCCATCCGCAGGGGCTGGTGCGCGGCGGTCCCTTCGACGAGGTGCCGCCCTCGCCCAACCGCATGCGCTGGAGCCCCCAGCCCGTGCCCACGGAGCCCACGGACTTCGTCGAGGGTCTCATCACCTACGCCGGCAACGGCGACACGGCCACGAGCTGCGGCATCTCCATCCACCTGTACCGCGCCAACCGGTCCATGACCGACAAGGTGTTCTACAGCGCGGACGGAGAGCTGCTCCTCGTCCCGCAGGCGGGGCGGCTGACGCTGGTGACGGAGATGGGCGTGCTGGAGCTGCGCCCGGGTGAAGTCGCCGTCGTGCCGCGCGGCGTGCGCTTCCGCGCGGAGCTGCCGGACGGCCCCGTCGCCGGCTACATCTGCGAGAACCACGGCGCGCTCTTCCGGCTGCCGGACCTGGGCCCCATCGGCTCCAATGGACTGGCCAACGCGCGCGACTTCCTCACGCCGGTGGCCGCCTTCGAGGACGTGGACCGTCCGACGCTGGTGGTGCAGAAGTACCAGGGTCGACTGTGGGCGTCCCAGTTCAACCACTCGCCGCTCGACGTGGTGGCGTGGCACGGCAACCTGGCGCCGTACAAGTATGACCTGGCGCGCTTCAACACCATCGGCACGGTGAGCTACGATCACCCGGACCCGTCCATCTTCACGGTGCTGACGTCGCCCAGCGAGTCGCCCGGCACGGCCAACTGCGACTTCGTCATCTTCCCGCCGCGGTGGATGGTGGCCGAGGACACGTTCCGGCCGCCCTGGTTCCACCGCAACGTGATGAGCGAGTTCATGGGGCTGGTGCAGGGGGTCTACGACGCCAAGGCCGGCGGCTTCGCTCCGGGCGGCGCGTCACTGCACAACTGCATGAGCGGACACGGTCCGGACCGCGCCAGCTACGAGCAGGCCATCAAGGCGGAGCTCAAGCCGCACAAGATTCAAGACACGATGGCGTTCATGTTCGAGTCACGCTGGGTCATCCGCCCCACGCGCTTCGCCATGGAGACGTCGTCCATGCAGCTCGACTACGACGACTGCTGGGCGGGCTTCGAGAAGGCCCGTCTGCCTTGAGCCTTCCGACCCGGCAGCGCGTCTGGACGACGCCTCCTGATGTCACGCTGTGCCCGGTGGACTCCCTCCCGGACCCGGGCGCGCGCAACTTCGTCCTCCAGATAGAGGAGGCCTTCTTCCACGGCTTCCTCGTGCGCAAGGACGGGCAGGTCCACGGCTACGTGGACCGGTGTCCTCACGCGGGCCTGCCGCTGGCCCGTGTGCTGGACCAGTACCTGACGCCGGACAAGCAGCACCTGGTCTGCGGCTGGCACGGCGCGCTCTTCCGCCCCGACGATGGCAAGTGCGTGGGAGGCCCCTGCAACGGCGCCTCCCTGACGCCCTGGCCCGTGAAGGTGGAGGACGGCATGGTCGTCACCACCTGAGCGGCGGCGCTACACCTCCAGCAGCACGTAGCGCTGGTCCGGCGTGTGCTTCGTGAGCAGGGGCATGGCGACGTTGAAGACGGGGATGCCGCTCTTCGTCTTGCCCTGCAGCGAGCCGTGGTGCGCGTGCCCGTGGAAGACCGCCTCCGCGCCGTAGTGGTCGATGGGCATCGCCAGACGGCTGGTGCCGAGGAAGGGGCGTATCTCGATGTTCTCCCCTTCCAGCGTCTCCGGAATCGGCGCGTAGTGCATGATGATGACCTTGCGCGGCGTGTCCAGGTGGCTCAGCGCCGCCTCCAGCTTGAGCGACTCCGTCACCGCCTCCTGCACGAAGGCCTTGGTCTGCCCTTCACCGAAGGCCTGCAGCGTCGCGTTGCCGTAGCCGCCGCCGAAGCCCTTCACCCCGGCCACGCCGAGCACCTTCTCGAAGATGTAGTGGTCCCCGTCGAGGATGTGCACGCCCACCTTGGACAGCTCCGCGCAGATGTCCTTCACGTGGCCCTGCTCGTAGTCGTGGTTGCCGAGCACCGCCGCGCACGGCACGCGCAGCGCGGACAGGTCCTCGGCGAGCACCTTGCCCTCCTCCAACATGCCGCGGTCCGTGAGGTCCCCGCATAGCACCAGCAGGTCCGCCGTCGCGTTCACCTGCTTGACGAGGTGCCGGAACCGGCCGTGCTGGTCCTCACGACAGTGAAGGTCACCGACCGCCGCCAATCGAACCTTCGAGCTCGGATCCCTCGCCACGCTCGCCCCCCAGTCGTCGTTCGTTCTCGTCCCAGGCCCGCCCGTCCCCGAACCCCCAGTGATGGATGTCCACGTGGTAGTTCACCTTGGAGACGAGGTTGCCCCGACACAGCTTCTGCTCCCAGCCGCCGTCGCGCATGCTGTCCAGCGTGCGCCGCATCAACTCCGCCATCACCCAGTCGGGGATGAGGTCCCGCTCGGAGGGATAGGCGAAGCGGAACATCATGAGGTGGCTGAGCAGCACCTCCCAGTACCGGTCGAAGCGGCGCATCAGCCGCTCCCAGTCCATCTGCTTGCCCGCCTTGAGGATGAGGTGGTTGACGTCCGCGCCGTCGAAGCGCTCGCGCTCGGCGACGAACGCCTTGGACCAGATCATCTCCTCGGCGGGGGCGACCAGGCACTCGTGGCCAAAGATGGTGGAGGTCCGCGCGTGCTCGAACCACCCATCGTCCACCTCCGCCACGCCGTTGCCGGACGAGAAGATGAAGTCGACGAAGTACTCCCCCTTGAAGGCCTTGTAGAGCCACACCTCGTCGGTGCGCTCGGTGCGCCAGCCGTCCTTCTCCAGGACCTCCAGCGCGCGCGCCGCGTCCGCCTTGCGGGGGAACAGGTCCAGGTCCTTCGTGTCCCGGTAGATGCCGGTATAGGTGGCGTACGCGTACGCACCGCCGACCACGAAGGGCACCCCCGCCTCACGCAGCAGCCCCACGGCCCGCGCCCGGGCGTTGAGCTCGTCCGAGGTGCGCTCGCGCTCGGCCAACGCCGCGTCGGTGCCCATCTCGCCAGGATGGTTGGGGTGTCGTTTTTCCATGGGCGAAAGGTAGGGACGCGGCATTTCCATCGTCCGAAAGCCGCCCGAAGTCGCCCGAGGAGCAGCCGGGCGGCCTCCAACCCCCTGGAATCACGGAGGCTTTCAAAGTCAGGCGGGCGCCTTTTCTGTTTTCCGACGGGGCTGTGTCCATAGGAGCGAACACGCTGCCGCACGGCCCGCCGGGGGCCATCCGAACAGGAAGGAAGAAGGACCATGCTGCGCAAGAGCCTGCTGTGTGCCGCCCTGATGCTGGTGGGTTGTGACTCCGACAAGAAGCAGGACGTGGAGTCGTTCCGCCAGGGAGTTCCCTCCAAGCAGATGGTGGAGGTGTCGTCGCCGGGACCGACGGGCGACGGGCAGGGCAAGACGTCCGCGTACTACGGCGAAGGTCAGCTGTCGGGGAACTACCTCCTCACCGCCACCGCCGCCGTGAGCATCAACGCCGCCACGCTGAGCGTGCTCGGGCTGGTGGCGGAGATCGTCAAGCACCCGCCCTCCTCCATCGAAGGGGACATCGCCGTGTGGGGCCCGCACACCGGCCCCCTGGACCCCCTCACGTGGAAGCTGACCGTCAAGCACACCGGAGGCGACACCTACTCGTGGGTGCTGGATGCCAAGGGTCGGCTGGAGCCGGACTCGGGCTTCAAGACGGTGCTGTCCGGCTCGCACACGGCGGGCGTGGATGGGGATGGCGAGCGACTGTCGGGCTACGGCTCCGGCCAGTTCCTCATCGACTTCGAGAAGGAGCGCGCGCTGCCCGGCAACGAGGCGGGCGAGCAGCCCCTGGCCACGCTGGAGGTCCGCTACTCGCGCACCGGGCCGAACGCGACGGCGTCGGTGGAGGCGGACTTCGACTACACCAACACGGGCGACCTGGTGACGAGCGCGAAGTACCGCTTCAAGCAGGTCCCGGGCTCCGGCGGTGAGCTGGACTTCGTGTCGCAGCAGGACATCGACACGGACCCGACGCGCGCGAAGCTGGAGCGGCTGGCCATCAAGAGCCGTTGGGAGCGCAACGGAGTTGGCCGCTCGGACATCAAGCTGTCGGGCGGGGACCTCTTCGGCGAGGCCACCCTCAACGAGTGCTGGGACCCGGGGCACATGAGCACCTACTACGCGGCCAGCTACAACCCGGTCATCGGCTACGGGGTGGTGAGCGCCTGTGGCGGGTTCAGCACCGCGGTCTACTCCTCGTTGTGAGGCGGCTCGCGCTAGTCTGGGGTGCGTGACAGCTCCGCGCCAGCCGGCCCTCCGGGTCATCCAAGGCGGTCCCCTCCCGGACCGGCGTGACTTCCTGCGCGAGCTGTACACGCGGTACGGCGGCAGCGTGATGGGACGCTGCCGCTATCTGTTGAAGGACGCGGCGAAGGCGGAGGACGCGATGCATGACGTCTTCGCGCGCGCCCTGGCCCACGCGGAGGACTTCCGCGCGGACGCCTCGCCGCTGACGTGGTTGATGAAGATCGCCACCCACCACTGCCTCAACCAGTTGCGCTCGGAGCGTGCGGGCTGGAGGCAGTGGTTCGAGCGCGACGCCGCCGCGCGCTCGGAGGGACACGGTGGGGACGGTGAGCTGGAGACGCGGGACCTGGTGCGCCGGCTGCTGTCGAAGGTGGATGAGGAGACGCAGGCGGCGGTGGTCCACTACCACGTGGACGGGATGACCTTGGAAGAGGTGGCCGCGTTGCTGGGGCGCTCGGTGCCCACCATCCGCAAGCGGCTGGAGCGCTTCGCCGAGCTGGGCGGAGAGGAGCTGAGGGTTCGATGAGCGCGCACGAGTCGGAGTGGACACTGCGGCGCCTGAGGGCCGGCGAGCTGACCTCCCCCGAGGCCCATCGCGTCCGGGCCCACGCGGCCGGCTGCATCACCTGCGGCGCCGTGCTGAAGGGGCTCGAGGAGCACCAGGCGCGCTTCGAGGCGGAGCTCCCCTTCGAGCGCTTCGAGGCGGGCGTCGAGCGCGCCCTGGAGCGCCAGCAACACCCGCGGGCCACTCGCCCTCCCCCCCGGCGCTGGGTGCCCGCGACCGTGGCCCTGGCCGCGTCGCTGCTGGTGGTGGTGCTCGCGAAGCCGCTGCGGGAACAAGGCCCGGAGTGGAACCGGCGCAAGGGTGGCGACGACGCAGCGGAGCTGCGCATCGGCGGCGGCACGGGCCCGCAGCGCGAGGCACGGCCGGACAGGCCCGAGGCGCTGGAGCCCGGTGAGCGGGTGATGCTGGGTTACAAGGCGGGCGCGCACCGATACATGGCCGCCGTGTCCGTGGATGCCATCGGCGAGGTGACGGCGCTGCATCCGGAGTCCGGCGCCAGCGTGGCGGTGGAGCCCGGCGCGGAGGTGCACTGGCTGGAGGGGAGCTGGGAGTTCACCGGCTCGGGCGTCGAGCGCGTGGTGCTGGTGCTGGGTGACGAGCCCTTCGCGGTGGAGTCGCTGGTGGAGGCGACGCGGCGCGCCTTCGCGGCGGCGGGCGGCGAGGTGGAGCGGATGGCGCCGCTGGACGTGAAGGGCGCGCAGACGCACTGGGTGCTGCTCAAGCCATGAGGACACCCCTCTTCCCACTCGGGCGGGCCCTGGGCCTGGTGCTCGCGCTCACCGTGGCCTCGGCGGCGCACGCGGACAGCCTGCGCCGCTTCGCGCTGATTGCCGGCAACGACGAGGGCGGCGACGAGACGCGCCCCCTGCGCTTCGCCCGCGACGACGCGCGCAAGATGCACGGGCTGCTGGCGCGGCTGGGCGGCGTGGCTCCCGGCGACGCGAAGCTCCTGCTCAACGAGACGTCGAAGGACTTCCTCGCGGCGCTCACGGACCTGGAGGCGCGCGCGAAGGCCGCCCAGGAGCGGGGTGAGCGCACGGCGCTGCTCGTCTACTACTCCGGCCACGCGAAGGACGGCACGCTGCGGCTGGGCAACACGCGCCTGGGCTTCGATGACCTGAAGCGCCGGCTGTCGAGCGCGCCCGCGGACATCCGCATCGCGATTCTCGACTCGTGCCGCTCCGGCGCGATGACGCGCACCAAGGGCGCGCGGCGGGCCCCGGCCTTCGAAATCGAGTCCGGCGCGTCACGCGACGCGCGGGGCCTGGTCATCCTCACCTCGAGCGCGGCGGACGAGGACTCGCAGGAGTCGGACGCGCTGGGCGGCAGCTACTTCTCCCACCACCTGGCGAGCGGCCTGTTGGGCGACGCGGACCGCAGCGGGGATGGGCGGGTGACGCTGTTCGAGGCGTACTCGCATGCGTACGCGCGCACGGTGGCGGACACCGCGGCGAGCAGCGGCGGCGCGCAGCACCCCACGTTCAGCTACGACCTGGCGGGCAATGGGGACCTGGTGCTCACGGACCTGCGCGCGGGTGGCGACGGGCTGGTGGTGCCGCGGGTGGCGCCTCCGGGCATGTACTACTTCGTGGACCCGGCCGGGCTGGTGGTGGCGGAGCTGGACAAGACGGACGGCGTGGAGCGCCGCGTGGCCCTGGCGCCCGGCACGTACCGCGTGAAACGCCGGCTCCCGGACAAGCTGCGCATCGGCGAGGTGCAGGTGTCGCGCGGACAGCCCGTGGTGCTGGAGGAGTCGCGCCTGAGGGACGCGCCCTTCTCCGACGACCCGGTGAAGGGCGTGAGCATGGACGGTGGCGCGTGGTGGACGCTGGGCCTGTCCGGCGCGGTGCAGTCCTACTTCGACGCGCCCACGCGCCAGTCGCTGTTCCTCTCGGTGGGCCTGCTGGGCGCGGAGGCGCAGCTGCACGACTACTTCCGACGCGACTGGGTGTGGGGCGTGGACGTGGCGGTGGGGCGCAAGCAGGCGCTGTTGGACCTGCCCACGTTGAGTGGCCCCGCGTACCGGTACTCGGTGACGAGCCTGGGCACGACGCTCGCGTCCGAGTGGCCCCAGGGACGCGTCACCCCCTTCGTCGGCGCGCGCATGGCGTACCTCGTGATGCGGCGCGACTTCGAGGAGGCCGCGTATCCGGACCAGAAGTTCGCGATGTTCTCACCGGGGCTCGTCGCGGGGTTGCGCTGGCAGCCCTTGCGACGCCTGCACGTGACGGGACGTGCCCGGCTCCACTACCTGCTCTACACCGTGGACGAGCAACGCTCCCTGGGCTTCTGGGAGCTGGGCGCGCTCCTCACCTACCGGCCATGAAGGAGCGTTCGATGCGATACCTGACGCCCATCTGCCTGTGCCTGGCCCTGGCCGCGTGCGGCGGCGACTTCTCCAACGACGACCTGGAGTTCCAGAACGCCCTCCCCCGGCGAGAGGACCTGATGGCGAAGGTGCTCGGGCAGGAGCAGGCGAAGGCCCGGGCCCTGCGCGTGGCGTCCAAGGTCCACGCCCTGCGACTGGGGAGGCTGGGAGAGGCCTCCGGCATCGTCGGCGACACATCCGAGACGGGCCGCGACTTCAACGACTCGGTCGGCAACATGCTGCAGGCCATCGAGAACATCCGGACCCAGCCGGCGACCTCCCGCGGCCCCAACCGCCGGGTCTGGGGGCCGTTCCTGGGCAAGAACGACATGAAGTTCGACACGCGCTTCGTGATGACGCGTGAGGGGGGGCGCTTCGACTACCACCTCCAGCTTCGCGACGTCGGCGAGGGCGAGGGCGACTGGTGGAGCTTCCTCTCCGGCCAGTTCGAGGCGACCGGGGGCGTGCGCCGGGGGACGGGCGGCCTCATCCTGGACCTGAAGCGCTCCCGCGAGGAGGGGTACCTGGGCGTGGACGTCATCGACCGGCAGGAGATCCACTACCAGACGCAGACGTTCCCCACGCGGGTGGAGCTGGTCTGGACCTTCGCGGACACCACCCGGCCCCTGCCCTCGCGCTACGTGTACCGGGAGGGCGAGGGCGGCGTGGCGGAGATGACCTTCGAGCTGGCCCAGACGGACTTCGTGCTCGGGGGGTTGAAGGAGGACATGGCGCTCACCACGCGCTGGGCGCCGGACGGGCGGGGCCTGGGCGCGGTGGAGATATTGAAGGGCGACATCCCGGGCGCGAAGTACACCGAGTGCTGGGATGCCCAGGGGAAGGTGACGTTCATCTCCCGCTCCTGGGACATCTTCAATCCGACGGAGGGCGTGCGAGCCTCCTGCCCGGACCTGTCGGCGCTGGACCGGTGACCGGCCAACCCTCCGAGCGCAGGAGCGCGGGACGGCCTGGGCCCCGCACGCGGCTGGTATAGAGTCCGCCGCCTATGAGCGAGCAGGGCGGCAAGAGTGGGGAGAAGCGACCGGGGACGTGGGCCAGCCTGGCTCGGGCCATGGCGTCCTGGCGGACGGCCTCCGTCACCCTGCTCTCGTTCTCCTCGGGTCTGCCGCTGGGCCTGGTGTGGATCGCCATCCCGGACTGGCTGCGCAGCATCGGCGTGGACATCCGCGTGGTGGGCCTCATCACGCTGGCGCAGGCGCCCTGGTCCTTCAAGTTCATCTGGTCGCCGCTGATGGACCGCTACGTGCCGCCCTTCTGGGGACGGCGGCGGGGCTGGATGGCGGTGGCGCAGGTGGCGCTGTTCGCCACGACGCTGGCGCTCGCGGGGCTGGGAGAACATCCCGAGGCCGCGTGGGTGGTGGGCGCGCTGGCCATGGCGGTGGCCTTCGCGTCCGCGACGCAGGACATCGCCATCGACGCGTACGCGGTGGAGGTCTTGCGCAAGGAGGAGCAGGGCGTGGCGGTGGGCGCGCGCGTGGCGCTGTACCGCGCGGCCATGTTCATCGCGGGGTCGGCGGCCATCACGCTCGCGGGCCGCGTGTCGTGGAAGTGGGTGGTCATCGGGCTGGCGACGCTGTACCTGCCCATGCTCGTCATCACCCGCTTCGCGCCGGAGCCCGAGGAGCGGCTCACCCCGCCCAAGTCCCTCAAGGACGCCGTCTGGTATCCGTTCGTGGGATTCCTGTCGCGGCACCGCGCGCTCGAAATCCTCGCCTTCGTCTTCCTCTACAAGCTGGCCGACAACCTCGGCGGCACGCTCTTGCGCCCGTTCCTGGTGGACATGGGCTACAGCGACCTGCACCGCGGCGTGGCGCTCGGGACGATTGGCCTGTTCGGCACCATCCTGGGCACGCTGGTGGGCGGCGCATGGACGACGGTGCTGGGGCTGGGCCGCGCGCTGTGGGTGTTCGGCGTCATCCAGATTGTCTCCAACATCGGCTACGTGCTCGTGGCCAGGGCGGGCGCGCCCAACGTGTGGCTGATGTACAGCGCCATCGGCTTCGAGCAGGTGACGCAAGGCCTGGGCACGGGCGCCTTCTCCGTGCTGCTGATGCGGCTGACGCAGAAGCGCTTCTCCGCCACGCAGTTCGCGCTGCTCTCCAGCCTGTTCTCCATTCCGCGCGTGGTGGCGGGGCCCATCGCCGGCTTCCTCGTGTATTCCATCGGCTGGGAGCCCTTCTTCTGGTTCACCATGGTGGGCGGCATCCCCGGCCTGCTGCTGCTCGCGCGCTTCGTGCCGCTGGGCGTGAGGGACCCGGACTTCGACGTGCAGAGCCGCCCCACCACGCGCGCCGTGAGCCGGCCGATGATGGTGGGCAGCGCGGCGGTCGCGGCCGTGGTGGGCATGGGCCTGGGCCTGGTGACGACGGCGCTGCTCACCGCGGTGCAGAACCTGCGCAAGGCGCCCCAGGCGGGCTTCGACTTCGCCACGCCCTTCGGCGCGCTGTTCCAGCCGGCGGGTGTCACCGACTGGGTGACGCTGGCGAGCATCATCGTCTTCGGGTTGACGGTGGGCCTGCTCACCGCCGCCGTGCTCGCCGCGCGCTCCGGGGCCTTCTACCTGCCCGAGCAGGAGGCGCCCCCCTCCCCCTCCGGCGCGCCCAGCCCGTAGCGGGACTTCGGGCGGGTCTCGGTCCACCCGAGGACAGCGGGTCGAGAAGGCAGAGCAAACTGTCGGCCCGCGGGCCTATGGTGCGGCCGACATGGCCCATCCTCTCGCCGGAAAGCTCCCGCCCGAAGACCTCCTCATCGACCCCGAGAAGCTGCGCGCGCGCTACTACGCGGAGAAGCCCGACGTGGGCGTCCCCGAGCAGCGCGTGGCCTTCGGCACCTCGGGACACCGTGGCTCGTCGGCCCGCACCAGCTTCAACGAGGCGCACATCGTCGCGGTGACGCAGGCGCTCTGCGAGTACCGCCAGCAGCAGGGCATCGACGGCCCGCTGTACCTGGGCATGGACACCCACGCGCTCTCCGCCCCCGCGCAACAGACGGCGCTGGAGGTGCTGGCCGCCAACGGCGTGCAGGTGCGCTTCACCGACGGCGCCACGCCCACGCCGGTCATCTCCCACGCCATCCTCACGTTCAACAAGGGGCGCACCACGGGGCTCGCCGACGGCATCGTCATCACCCCGTCCCACAACCCGCCCGAGGACGGCGGCATCAAGTACAACCCGCCCAACGGCGGCCCCGCGGACACGAACGTCACCGCGCTCATCGAGCGCCGCGCCAACGCGCTGCTGGGCGAGGACAACCGCGGCGTCCAGCGCACGCCGTACGAGCGGGCGCGCACGGCGCCCACCGTGAAGCCGCACGACTTCATCACGCCGTACGTCGAGGACCTGGGCTCCGTCGTCGACATGGAGGCCATCCAGGGCGCGAAGCTGAAGATTGGCGCGGACCCGCTCGGCGGCTCCAACGTGGCGTACTGGGAGCCCATCGCCACGCGCTACGGGCTGAATCTGACGGTGGTGAACCCCACCGTGGACCCGACGTTCCGGTTCATGCCGGTGGACCACGACGGCAAGATTCGAATGGACTGCTCGTCGCCGTACGCCATGGCCAACCTGGTGAAGCTCAAGGACCAGTATGACCTGGCCTTCGGCAACGACGCGGACTCGGACCGGCACGGCATCGTCACGCGCTCGCTGGGGCTGATGAACCCCAACCACTACCTGGCGGTGGCCATCCACTACCTGTTCCAGAACCGCCCCGGCTGGAAGGCCGGCACCGCGGTGGGCAAGACGCTGGTGTCCAGCGGGCTCATCGACCGGGTGGCGCAAAGCCTCCACCGCCGCGTCGTCGAGGTGCCGGTGGGCTTCAAGTGGTTCGTGGACGGGCTGCTCGCGGGCACGCTGGGCTTCGGCGGCGAGGAGAGCGCGGGCGCGTCCTTCCTGCGCCGCGACGGCACGGTGTGGACCACGGACAAGGACGGCATGCTGCTGGACCTGCTCGCGGTGGAGATATTGGCGCGCACCGGCAAGGACCCGGGCGAGCACTACCAGGACCTGGCCGCGCGCTTCGGCACGCCCTACTACGCGCGCATCGACCAGGCGGCCACGCCCGCGCAGAAGGCGGTGCTCAAGAAGCTCTCCCCGGACGCGGTGAAGGCGCAGAGTCTGGCCGGCGAGCCCATCCTCCAGCGCCTCACCCGCGCGCCCGGCAACGACGCGGACATCGGCGGACTCAAGGTCGTGGCCCAGAACGGCTGGTTCGCCGCGCGGCCCTCGGGCACCGAGGACGTGTACAAGATCTACGCGGAGAGCTTCCGCGACGAGGCCCACCTGAACGCCATCCTCGAGGAGGCCCGCGCCATCGTCGCCCAGGCCTTCGCCGGAGCGTGAAGACCGTCCTGATGTACGTGCTGGCCCTCTTCATGGTGGCCGGCGGCATCAACCACTTCGTCCATCCGCGCGCCTACGTGCGGATGATGCCGCCGTACCTGCCCTGGCACGGCCCGCTCGTCTTCTGGAGCGGGGTGGCGGAGGTGCTCTTGGGGGTGGGGCTGCTCATCCCCGCCACCCGGGTGGTGTCCGCCTGGGGGCTCATCGCGCTGTTCATCGCCGTCTTCCCCGCCAACGTCCAGATGGCGCGCGAGCCGGAGCGCTTCCGGAAGATTCCCAAGGCCGCCCTCTGGGCGAGGCTCCCCTTGCAGGGCGTCCTCATCCTCTGGGCCTGGTGGTACACCTGATCCACGAAGCGCCTGTCCGCCCGGCGGCCCTGGGGGTACGTCCTTCCTTGACTCCCCCCGGGGTGCTCTTTAGGTTTCAGTGTTCTCAGGTAGCCCCACCGAAATTCCGAAGGACGTTCCATGGCTCGCGTCACAGTCGAAGACTGCCTCCCCCTCGTCGACAACCGGTTCGCGCTGGTGCTGCTCGGTGCGAAGCGCGCGCGTCAGCTGATGGCCGGCGCCCGCCCCATCATCGAGCAGTCCAAGAACAAGCCCCCCGTGCTGTCGCTGCGCGAGGTGGCCACCGGTCGCGTGAAGTTCGACCGTGACGTGCGCGAGGCGCTGTCCGGCAAGTACACCGCCGACACCGCCAAGTAGTCCGACGTCCCTCTAGGTTCCCTTCCCCTCGGGCCCCACGGCCGGGGAAGGGGCCTCGGGCAACAGGCCCTGGGCGCGCATCCACCGCACGGCGCGCGCGGCCACGGCCTTCTCGCCCTTGTAGCCGAGCAGGGGCACCAGCTGTCCCACCGGCACCCATCTCACCTCGTCCACCTCCACGCGCGGCCCCGGCAGCGGCCCCAGCGCGCCTTCCTGGTAACGGAAGAGGAAGAAGTGGACGCGCTTGAAGATGCGCTGTCCCCGGAACTGGTAGACGTAGCGGATCTCGCCCAGCGGTGCGACCAGCGCGGCGGTGAGGCCCGTCTCCTCGTGCACCTCGCGGCTCGCCGTCTGCTCCGGCGTCTCGCCCGGGTCCACGTGCCCCTTGGGCAGCGCCCACAGGGGACGGCCATGCGGACGGATGACGACCACCTCCCAGGTGCCGTCACTCTCCCGGATGACAATCCCGCCTGCGGACGCCTCGCGTGGCATGCCCACCTACCCTAACCGATGGCGGCGGGACATGGGGGCTCGGAGTCAGCCTCCATGGGCGAAGTGGCTCAGCTTCGCCTCCGCCCCCAGCCGGTAGGCGTACCGCAGGTCCGACAGGAGCCGCTCCAGCCGCCGTCCGGCCACGTGCGTCATCATCCGCGAGCAGAACCGCCGGGACAGCCGGTTGGCCTCCTCGTACCGCCAGCGCTCCTGGGAGGACAGCCTGTCCCGGTAGGACACCCGGTCGAACAGCCGCGTGAGCAGCTCCTGCGCCCAGGCCCCCACGCCCTCGCCCCAGCGGTGCAGGAGGCACACGGCGAACTTGTCCACCTCCGCCTGGGCCTCCAGCTCCAGCAGCGACACCGTGCGCCCGTGCGCCGCGGTGTGGGCCATGTAGAGGAAGTGGCTGACGCCCTCGGCCACCTGGCAGTAGCCGGCCAGGTCCCCGTCCAGCACGTACCCCAGGGGCCCGGCCTCGTAGGGCTTGAGCCGGTCCAGGAGCGCCGGGGACAGGTACAGCGCCAGCTCCAGCGCGTCGTCGACTTCGTGGACCAGCAGCTCCTCGTCGCTGCGCCCGGTGGCGCCCAGCCGGGCGGCGGCCTCCGTGTCCACCACGAAGGTCTCCGCCCGTGCCTCGCACGTGAAGCCGTAGATGGCCTCCAGGTGGTCCTGAACGCGGCCAATCATGTGGCGACCTCCCTCGCGTCAGTTGGGGAGCTGGCCCTTGGGCGCCGGCATCATCCCCGCGTCCACCAGGACCCGCTCCAGCCGGTCGCTGCCCGTGCGCGCCCACGTCTCGTAGACCCTGAGCGCCCCGCTGGGCCCCGCCTGCACCATGCCCCGCGCGGCGATCTCCTCCAGGACCTCCGCCACCGCCCGGAACTTGTCGCGCAGCTCCCGGTACACCCCCGCGAAGCCCGCACGGGGCGACAGGTCCGCCACCTGGCCGTACGCGGTGCCGCCCATCTGGATGTAGTAGTCGGGGCCCACCACCCCGCCCTGCAGCGCGCCGGAGAAGAACCCCACGGTGTAGAGCGAGACGTCGCCCAGCCGCCGCAGCGTCTTGATGCGCGCCTCACGCTCCTGCTGGAGGGCCTGGTGGTAGAGCACCGCCAGGGGCTCCCGCGCGCGGCGGCCGTCCTCCTGGCGGTCGAACAGGTTGTCGGTGCTGGCGAACTCCGCCAGCAGGTTCACCAGGTAGAACTCCGTCACCTCTTCCAGCATCACCCGCTGCCGCGAGGTGACCTCGTCCAGGAGCGATTTGAAGAACTCCTTCAACGACAGGGACGCCACCAGTTGACTCATCGACACTCCCTTCCCCCCGCCCGGCCCGCGTGGCCTGCGGGAATAGGGGAACGGTAGCAATCGACCCTCCGCGTCGCAAAAGCGCCCGTCAATGATTCCAGGCACTTGCGCTAGCACTCGTGACGTCCGAGTGCCAATCCGAGCCGTGCGGGCATGGGGACGGGCTCTACCTGTCACGGACGCAACGGGAGGAGAAAAAGACAGCAATGCCGGGCAGTTGGCAGCTCACGGCCCGAGCGTCCCGCGTCGCTTGACGGGTCATCGTCCCTGGTTATTATCCGCCGCGCCTAGGCGTTAGCACTCGCGAGGTCGGAGTGCTAATGCCGCGGGTCGTCACGGCCCTTTTTCAACCCCCAGCGGCGCCCCAAGCCGCCCGGAGTCCCCGGACGGAGGGCGCCCCATCAAGGAGCAGACCATGAAGATTCGTCCCCTGCAGGATCGGCTCATCGTCAAGCGGGTCGCCGAGGAGAACAAGACCAAGGGCGGCCTCTTCATCCCGGACACGGCGAAGGAGAAGCCCCTCGAGGGCAAGGTCGTCGCGGTCGGCAACGGCAAGGTGCAGGAGGACGGCAAGGTGCGTCCCCTGGACATCAAGGCCGGCGACACCATCCTCTTCAGCAAGTACGCCGGGACCGAGATCAAGCTCGACGGCGAGGAGCACCTCATCCTCCGTGAGGAGGATGTGCTCGGCGTCATCGAGAAGTAATCCCGCCCCCACCCCTTCACTCAAGGAATCCCCATCATGGCGAAGGACCTGCTTTTCGACGTGCGCGCCCGTGAGGCCATCCTCCGTGGCGTCAACATCCTGGCCGACGCGGTCAAGGTGACCCTGGGCCCCAAGGGCCGCAACGTCGTCATCGAGAAGAGCTTCGGCTCGCCCACCATCACCAAGGACGGTGTGACGGTGGCGAAGGAAATCGAACTGGAGAACAAGTTCGAGAACATGGGCGCGCAGATGGTCAAGGAGGTCGCGTCCAAGACCTCCGACGTGGCCGGTGACGGCACCACGACGGCCACCGTGCTGGCGCAGGCCATCTTCCGCGAGGGCGCGAAGCTGGTGGCCGCGGGCCACAACCCGATGGACATCAAGCGCGGCATCGACAAGGCCGTGTCGGTCATCGTGGGCGAGCTGAAGAAGCTGGCCAAGCCGACGAAGGACAAGAAGGAGATCGCCCAGGTCGGCACCATCTCCGCCAACGGCGACGCCACCATCGGCCAGATCATCGCGGACGCGATGGAGAAGGTCGGCAAGGAGGGCGTCATCACGGTGGAGGAGGCCAAGGGCCTGGAGACCACGCTGGACGTGGTCGAGGGCATGCAGTTCGACCGCGGCTACCTCTCCCCGTACTTCGTGACGGACCCGGAGCGGATGGAGGCGGTGCTCAACGACGCGCTCATCCTCATCCACGAGAAGAAGATCTCCCCCATGAAGGACCTGCTCCCCATCCTGGAGCAGGTGGCGCGCGCGGGTAAGCCGCTGCTCATCATCGCCGAGGAGGTCGAGGGTGAGGCGCTGGCCACGCTGGTGGTCAACAAGATCCGCGGCGTGCTGAACGTGTGCGCGGTGAAGGCGCCGGGCTTCGGCGACCGCCGCAAGGCCATCCTCGAGGACATCGCCACCCTGACGGGCGGCCGGATGATCGCCGAGGACCTGGGCATCAAGCTGGACACCCTGGAGCTCAAGGACCTGGGCCGCGCCAAGCGCATCACCGTCGACAAGGACAACACCACCGTCGTCGACGGCGCGGGCAGCGAGCAGGAGATCAACGCGCGCGTGAAGCAGATCCGCGCGCAGATCGAGGAGACCACCAGCGACTACGACCGCGAGAAGCTCCAGGAGCGCCTGGCGAAGCTCGTGGGCGGCGTGGCCGTCATCAACGTCGGCGCGGCCACCGAGACGGAGATGAAGGAGAAGAAGGCCCGCGTGGAGGACGCGCTCAACGCGACCCGCGCGGCCGTCGAGGAGGGCGTGGTTCCCGGCGGCGGCGTGGCCTACATCCGGTGCCTCAAGGCGCTGGAGGGTCAGACGTTCGCCGAGGGTGAGAAGTTCGGCGTGGACATCATCCGCCGCGCCGTCGAGGAGCCCCTGCGCCAGATCGTCGGCAACGGCGGCCTCGAGGGCAGCGTCATCGTCAACAAGGTCAAGGAAGGCACGGGCGCGTTCGGCTTCAACGCCGCGACGGGCGCGTACGAGGACCTGCTGGCCGCGGGCGTCATCGACCCGGCCAAGGTGAGCCGCACGGCGCTGCAGAACTCCGCGTCCGTGGCCTCCCTGATGCTCACCACCGAGGCGATGGTGGCCGAGCGTCCGAAGGAGGAGAAGGACGCTCCCGCCGGCGCCGGTGGCATGGGCGGCATGGGCGGCATGGGCGGCATGGGGATGTGATGCCCCCACCCCGGCTCCGGCCGGGGTGACTGCTGTCGAAGACGGCCTCCGGTTCCTCTTCAGGGAGCCGGGGGCCGTCGTGCTTTCATGCCCCGGGTGGCGCGGGGCAGGCCACGCCCTTAGGTTTGGGAATGAAGGAGGAGACACCGTGAAGCCCGTGAAGATCTACACCACGAACTACTGTGGCTTTTGCGTCCGCGCGAAGGACCTGCTCAAGCGCAAGGGCGTTGACTTCCAGGAGCTGGACGTCACCGGAGACGACGACACGCGAGCCAGGCTCGTGGAGATGAGCGGCGGCCAGCGCACCGTGCCGCAAATCTTCATCGGCGACACGCACGTCGGCGGCTACTCGGACCTGGCCCAGCTCGACAAGGAAGGCAAGCTGGACCCCATGCTGCAAGCCTGACCGGGTGCAAGCAGGCGGGCGGGCGCCCCACCTGGGGCCGCCCACCGCCCCCGTGGCTAGCTTTCCCCCATGGCACACCACCCTTTCTCGGGAGGCGGACATGGCAGGTGAAGAGCGGCAGACGGGGACCCGGGACGCGCACTACAACGTCATCAGCACGCTGTACCACCTGCTCAAGGGCGCCTCGACGGCCGAGCAGTTCATCCGCGACGCCGAGCAGGCGGGCGACCCGGAATTGGCGCAGTTCTTCCGCGACTGGCAGGACGAGCAGCGCCACCTGGCCGAGCGGGCGAAGAACCTGCTGGGCTCGCGCCTTTCGTCCGTGGAGAAGCCCGCCGCGGAGCCTGGCAAGAAGCGCGCGTCCGGCTCCAGCAAGTCCAGTGCTTCCAGCAAGACGCCGCGAGCCGGTGCTCCCGTGAATGCGGGCGTGAAGTCCGGCGGCAGCGCGTCCGACGACCTCGTCGACGAGCTGTCGAAGGAGTCCTTCCCGGCCAGCGACTCGCCGGCGACGTACTGAAGTGAGGTAGGGCCTCGCGTGAGCACTGGATTCGCGCGAGGCGTTCGCATTGGATGCCGGCCGTGAGTTTCAGGAACGGCCCTTCCCTCCCCGGACGATGCGAGTCGGCGCGCCTGCCCATGTGGCGGCGCGCCGGCCGTGCCGTGTCTTCCGGACGGGGCCCTCGGACCCACGACGTCGAGACCTCTCCTCCCGCAGGCCTTTCCGGGCACGCGCTGGACGAGGCCGCGCGCCGTGAGCCCGACGCGTCCTGGCGCGCGACCGGCGGTGAACGTGTCCTGGTGGACACTCACCGCCGACCCCTGACTGGAGCGTCTGTGGCTCCAGGCGCCGCCCCTCGACGCGTCCTCCCGAAGCCCACCCGCGAGGCCGCGCTCAGGCTGCACACGCGCGCGGAACCCTCCCTCGCCTTGAAGCGTCCCCCCTCGACGTTTCCCATTGTCCCGGGCCGCGATGCCCGGGTTTTCCTTCTCGCAGGAGGCGCGCTTACAGCTGCCTTCCGGGAAGAATCTTCCACTCTTGTTGCCCCCGCGAAGTGGGGGCGCGCAGACGGTGCGTCGGGCTTGCCCGCCCGGTCCCCTCGCACCTAAAGAGGACCCATGATGGAACCCAGGCCCGAGGTCACCCAGACCACCCAGACGGACAAGGACGAAGGCCGCACGACGCGCATCCCCATTCACGAGTGGACCGTGGAGGTGGTGTCGGGCCCCGACAAGGGAAAGAAGGTGACCACCCAGGATGGCCTGGTGCGCGTGGGCTCGGACCCCGCGAGCGACCTGGTGCTGACCGACACCACGGTGAGCCGCCGTCACCTGGAGGTGGAGCGCACGCCCCGGGGCCTCTTGCTGCGCGACACCGGCAGCCGCAACGGCACCTTCCTCGACGGCCGGCAGGTGCTCCAGGCGTACCTGGGGCGCGGCGACAAGGTGGAGCTGGGCAAGACGAAGCTCGCGGTGAAGGTGGCCGCCAAGCCCACGGAGGTGGAGCTGGCCGGGGCGGAGTCCTTCGGCGCGCTGGTGGGCACGTCGGAGAAGATGCGCTGGGTCTTCACGGAGCTGCGCCGCGTGGCCCGCGAGGACATGAGCCTGCTCATCGAGGGTGAGACGGGCACGGGCAAGGAGCTGGCGGCCAGGGCGGTGCACCAGCACTCGTCGCGGCGTCACGGCCCCTTCAAGGTCGTCGACTGCAACCTCATCTCCGAGGAGAAGGCGGAGCGCGAGCTGTTCGGCGGCCTGCGCGCGAGCGACCCGGAGGACAAGGAGGCCCGAGGCGTCTTCGAGGCCGCCCGCGGAGGCACGCTCTTCCTGGACGAGGTGGGCGAGCTGCCGCTGCTGGTGCAGGGCAAGCTCTTGCGCGTGCTGGACGCGCGCGAGGTGCCGTCGCTGGACGGGCAGCCGGTGCCGGTGGACGTGCGCGTCATCGCCTCCACGCACCGCAACCTGGAGGAGGACGTGCGCCAGGGCCGCTTCCGCGCGGACCTCTACTTCCGCCTGGCCGTGGCGCGCGTGCGCCTGCCGCCGCTGCGCACGCGCCGGGAGGACTTGCCGTCGCTCGCGCAGGCCCTGTCCCAGACGCTGCGGGCCAGCGTGTCGCTCACGCCCCAGACGCTGGCGCTCTTCGAGGGCTATGACTGGCCGGGCAACGTGCGCGAGCTGCGCAACGTGCTCGAGCGCGGCGCGCTCATGGAGGAGACGGGCAACACCAGCTGGCTGGACTTTTTGGCCCAGCCCTCGCGCCGCCCGGACGGGCAGCCGCCCAGCACGCAGGTGGCCACGCTCGTCACCGGCATGCCGTACCACGAGGCCAAGGACCGGGTGCTGGCCGACTTCGAGCGTTTGTATTTCGCCGAGGTGATGCGCACGGTGGGCTTCGACATGAAGGCCGCCGAGCAGCGCACCGGGTTGTCCATGCAGAGCCTCTACCGCCTGCTCAAGAAGAACGGGCTTCGCCTCAAGGACCTCAAGAACGCCGAGGGCCTGGAGAAGTGAGTGCCCCCTCGCAGTCCTACCCCAGGGAGAACAACCGCATGTTGCGTCGTCTCGTCGTAGCCTCCGTCGTCTTCACCGCCGCTTGCGCCGGTCAGCAGAAGCCCGCAGAGGATGCGGCGGCCAATGGCAATGGCGGCAAGCCCGTGAGCACCGAGGAGCGCGTGCGCATCGGCAACCAGCCCGCCTTCGACGTGGCCAGCTGCTTCCCGCGCGAGCTGGACCTGCCCCCGTCCAACCAGGGCGTGCTCGTGGGCGCCATGCTCACCACCCGTCCGGAGGTGCTCGAGTGTCTGGTGAGCCCCAGCAACCGGGGCCCCGCCGAGAAGACCGTCGTGACGGTGAAGACCACCGTGACGGACACCAGCGCCACGCACGCCATCAGCGGTGACAACCTCACCCCCACCGGCCAGGAGTGCATCCAGGGCGTGGTGGACAAGCTCGTCAAGCCGAAGCTGCTCGCCAAGGGCGCCGCGGCCGTCGAGTCCACCGCGACCTTCGAGCATGACACCGGCAGCAGCGCGTCGGTGAAGTTCGGGACGAACGACGGCTCGGACTTCTCCGGCGCGGTGCGCCTGGCCCAGCAGGAGTGGTGTGACTGCTACGCGGGCTACAAGGGCGCGACGCCGCCCGTGCTGACGTCGCACGTGACGCTCGTCAAGGGGCAGCCCACGGCCGAGGTGACGTTCGACGCCTCTGGCAGCACCGAGGGTGACCAGCTGGCCGCGTGCCTCAAGACGAAGGTGCTCGCGGTGCCCGCGAAGGTGTCCACCGACAAGCTCACCTACCCGCACCGCTTCGTGCACTTCAACTCCAACGCCACCGAGGCGACGTCCTCGCTGCCCCCGCAGCTGCGCTTCTTCCAGCTGGAGGTCGTCCGCA
The DNA here is from genome assembly GCF_006518215.1 of Myxococcus sp. AB025B. Lineage (NCBI taxonomy): Bacteria > Pseudomonadati > Myxococcota > Myxococcia > Myxococcales > Myxococcaceae > Myxococcus > Myxococcus sp. AB025B. The sequence goes on along the minus strand of NZ_SRLW01000064.1, from coordinate 8,899 downwards.
ACCAGCGCGCGGCGGACGCGGCCATCGCGTTCGGCGCCCGCGCCGCGGCGGCCGAGGCCTTCGAGGCCGTGGTGGCCAAGTACCAGAAGACCAAGGACTACAAGCTCTTCGACGAGCTGTCCGGCAAGTGCAACAGCCTGGTCGAGGCCGCGCAGGGCTGGGTGAAGGCGCTGGAGGCCCAGCAGGTCGTGGACCAGGCCTCCGTGGCGCTGGTGCAGGAGCTGAAGACGACCGACGCCGAGGGTTGGACGCCGGTGGAGACGGCCAGCCAGACGGCCCTCACCAACACCCAGAAGGACCTGAGCACCGCCCAGGCCCGCGTCGAGGCGGACCAGAAGGCCTGCCCGAAGAAGAGCTACAAGAAGTAGCCCCAGGCACCGCCTGAAACGCACGAAGGCGCGGGTTCCCGAGAGTCGGGGCCCGCGCCTTCCGTGTTCCTGGCCTGTGTGCCGCCGCCAGCAGGAAGGCCGGGAGGAATCCCCCCGGCCCCGCGCGACTACGCGCTGATCTTGTCGTCGTTGGCCGCGTTGGCCTCGCGAATCTTCACGCTGACCAGCTTGGAGATGCCCGGCTCCTCCATGGTGACGCCGTAGAGGGTGTTGGAGACCTCCATGGTGCGCTTGTTGTGGGTAATGAGGATGAACTGCGACTGGCGGCTCATCTCCTTCACCATGTCGTTGTAGCGGCCCACGTTGCCCTCATCCAGCGGCGCGTCGACCTCGTCCAGGAGGCAGAAGGGCGTGGGCTTGATGAGGAAGATGCCGAAGATGAGGCCCACGGCGGTGAGGGCCTTCTCGCCACCGGAGAGCAGGTTGACGCTCTGGAGCTTCTTGCCCGGCGGCTGCGCGACGATCTCCACGCCCGGCTCGCCGTTGGGCCCGTCGTTGGTGAGCACCAGGCTGGCGCGGCCACCGCCGAACAGGCGCGGGAAGATGGCCTGGAACTTCTCGTTCACCACGTCGAAGGTCTGCTTGAAGCGCTCGCGGCTGGTCGCGTCGATGCGCTGGATGGCCTCCTTGAGCTGCTCCATGGAGGACTGCAGGTCCTTCTTCTGCGCGGTGAGGAAGTCGAAGCGCTTGGAGAGCTCCGCGTGCTCGTCGATGGCGGTGAGGTTGATCTCCCCCATCTTCTCCACCTGGGCGCGCAAATCCTTCAGCTCGGCCTCCGTCTCCGGCGTCAGCGACGGCAGCAGGTGGTAGCGGTGCAGCTCCAGCGCCAGGTCCACCTGGTGGCGCTCGCGGATGCCGGCCGACAGGTGCTCCAGCTCCAGGGCAATCTCGCGCTCGCGCAGCGAAATCTGCGACAGCCCCTGCATCAGCTCCTCCACCCGGCCGCGCAGCTCGCGGAACTGGGCGTCCTGCTCACGCACCTCGCTGGAGGCGAGCAGGTGCGCGGCGCGCCGGGACTCCAGGCCCTCCGCGGCGACGCGGTGCTCCTCCACGCGCTGGGCCAGCCCCGCCTCGGTCTCCGTGGTGCGCCGGCCCAGCTCCTCCGTGCGCGCGCCGCCCTCGGCCAGGGTCGCCTGCAGGCGCGCCACGCGCGTCTCCATCTCCCGGCGCTGGGTGACCAGGCTGTCCAGCTCCTTGCGCGCGGACTCGCCGCGCTCGCTGCCGGCGGCCACCTTGATGCGCAGGCCCGTCAGGTCCGCGTTGGCGGCCTCCGCGCGCTGGCGCAGGGACTCCTGCTCGCCGGCGAGCTGCTTGACGCGCTCCTCGCGGGCCTCGCGGTCCGTCTGGCCGTGGGCCACCTCGCCCCGGCTGGCCTCCTCCTCGTGGGCCAGCGCCATGTGGCTCTGCCCCAGCTGCCCGTCCTCCTGCTCCAGGGAGCGCACCCGCTCGCGCACGCGCGCCAGGTCCTCACCCGCCTTGTGCAGGTCCTTCTCCTGGCTGGCGAGGTTCACCTCCTCGGCGTGCTGGTTCTTGGCCAGCCCCTTGAGGACGCCCTCGGTGTGACCCATCTGCTTCTGGAGCGTGTAGTGCCGGGTGAGGATTTCGTTGTAGCGCTCCTCCACCCGGGCCACCTCGGTGGCCAGCTCCGCGATTTCGCGCTTCTTCTGGAGCGCACCCACCGCCGCGCCCTCGCGCTCACCGCCGACGATGGTGCCGTCCTGCCGGAACACCTCGCCGTCCTGCGTGACGAGCGTGCGCGCCGGGCCGCCGGCCTCCGAGTAAGCGCGCGCCGCCGCCAGGTCCTGGACGATGACGACGTCACCGAGGAGCAGCCGCACCACGGGCTGCAGCGCCTCCTCGCACGTCACCTCGCCCAGCGCGTGCGCCAGCACACCCGGGCGCTCGAAGTCCGGCGCCTCCACGGGCGGCAGGGTGTCCAGCGCGGGCACGGGCAGGAAGCTGCCCCGGCCCTCCGCGTGGCCCTTGAGGTACTCCACCAGCTCCACGCCCTTGTCGCGGCTCTCGACGATGACGTGCTGGAGCCGCTCACCCAGGGCGGCCTCCACCGCGCGCTCATAGCGCGGCGTCACCGTGAGCACGTCCGCCACGAGGCCGAAGATGCCCTGCTCCCGGGCCACCGTGCCCGCGCGCACCATGACGGCGCGCACGCCGCGGTCGAACCCGTCGTAGTTCTTCTGGATGTCCTCCAGGGACGACAGGCGGCTGCGCTTGTCGCTCAGCTCCTCGCGCAGCGCGATGACCTGGATTTCGTTCTCCGTGAAGGCCGCGCGCGTGCGCGACAGGGCGTCCTCCTCCTGCGCCTTGTGCTCGGCCAGCTCCGCGGCCAGGTGCCGGGTGTCCTCCACCCGCCTCGCCACCTCACCGCGCGCCGTCTCCAGCTGCGTCTCCTGCTCGCGCAGCGCCGCCAGCTCCGCCTGCAGCCTGGCGCGGCGGCCCTCCAGGTCCGTGCGCTGACGGGCCAGGCCCACCAGGTTGCTCTCGTGGTTGGCCAGCCGCGTGGCCACGGCGACCAGGCCCGCGCGCTCCTGCTCGAGCCGCAGGGCCACTTCCGTCTGCAGCTGGGTGACGCGGCGCAGCTCCTCCTGCGCCACCTGCATCGCCACCTCGTCCTCCTTCCACGAGCCGGCGATGCCGGACAGCTCGGCCTCGCGCGCGGCCATGGCCTCGGACATCTCCGCTTGCCGGGCGAGCAGCCCGTCCAGCTCCGTGCGGGCCTGGGCCACGCGGGCCTGCGTCTCCTCCAGGTCGCGCTTGCCGTAGGACAAGTCCTGCGTGTCGCGCTGCAGCGAGCTCTCCAGCGCGTGCACCTCGGCGGCCAAGGCCTGGAGCGCCGCGGCCTCCGCGTCCAGCTCCGCGCGGCGCCGGGCGATGGTCTCCTCCAGCTCCTTCACGCGGTCCAGGCTGTCGCGCTCCTCGGTGCCCAGGTTGGCCAGGCGCGACTGGAGGACCTGCTTCTCCGCGAGCAGCTCCAGGTGGCGGTGACTGGCCGCGTGCAGGTCGATGTCCCGCATGCGCGCCTTGAGCTTCTTGTACTTCTCCGCCTTCTTCGCCTGACGCGACAGCGCGTCCAGCCGCTTCTCCAGCTCGCTGGTGATGTCGGTGACGCGCAGGAGGTTGGCCTCGGTGGCCTCCATCTTCCGCTCGGCGGCCTTGCGGCGCGCCTTGTACTTGGTGACGCCCGCGGCCTCCTCCAAGAGGTGCCGGCGGTCCTCCGGCTTGCTGGAGACGATGAGGCCCACGCGGCCCTGCTCGATGATGGAGTAGGCCTTGGTGCCCACGCCCGTGCCCAGGAACAGCTCGGTGATGTCGAGCAGGCGGCACAGCGTCTTGTTGATGAGGTACTCCGAGTCCCCGTTGCGGAACAGGCGCCGCGTGACGGTGATCTCCGAGAAGCCCTGGTACTGGGGCGCGAGTTGGTCCGTGTCGTCCACCAGGAAGGTCAGCGACACCTCCGCCATGGACAGGGGCGGCTTGTTCTCCGAGCCGTTGAAGATGACGTCCTCCATGCCACGGCCACGGAGGTTCTTCGCGCTCTGCTCCCCCATCACCCAGCGGATGGCGTCCACGACGTTCGACTTGCCGCAGCCGTTGGGGCCGACGATGCCGGTGACGCCTTCGTCGAACGTGAAGACGCTGCGCTCCATGAAGGACTTGAAGCCAGTGATGTCCAACCGCTTGATACGCATGCCAGCGGGCTCCCGGGAGACGCGCGAGGTACTGAGTGAAAAGTGAGCGCGAGGCCTAGAAATCGGCCTCGGAACGATTTCTCCGAGGACTACCAGCCGCCTCCCAGGCGATCAAGCGTGACCATGCCACGCGTGGCCATACGTTCGGCTGCTTGCCCTTCGGTCGGACAGGAGTCGGCCAGCAGGGTCCTCTCTCGGACTTGCACCCTGGGCGCCCCACCCTACCTTCCCATTGACTTTTCTGGAGGTTGCCTACGTTCCAGCCCTTTCTCGCCATGACGCTCCTCATGGGAGCGTCTCCTACGCCGGAGGTAGCACCCCGGTCTGACACTCACGCGGTGGAGGCGGTCGCTCCCTGCCCCAACCCGTATTTCCCCCTCGAGGAGGGGCTGACGCTCACCTACCGGGCGGGCAGGTCCTCGCAGATGGTGCTGAGCACGCACGGCGTGACGCCGACGCCGGAGGGCCTCACCGGCAAGGTCGCCGTGAAGCTCAAGGGCCGACAGGGCGAGACGGATGCAACCTGTAGCAGCCTGGGCATGAGCACGGGCCTGGGTGGCCTGGAGGGTACGTTGCTGTCGGCGTCCGGCATGGATGTCCAGGTGGTGAGCTCCGAGGGCGTGGCCGTGCCCGCGCCGTCGAGCATGGTGCTGGGTGGCACCTGGAAGAACAGCCTGTCGGTGAAGCTCCAGCCGCCGGTGGGCAAGACGGGCGGCATCCGCCCCATCATCGCGACCACGTTCGACAAGGAGTCCACGGTGGTGGGCGAGGAGGAGGTCACCGTCGCGGCCGGGACGTTCAAGGCCCTGAAGGTGAAGAACATCGTCACCGCGCGCGCCAGCCGCCCCGGATCCGAGGGGCGCTCCATGGAGAGCTACATCTGGTTCGCGCCGGGCGTGGGCATCATCAAGTTCGCTACGCCGGAGAGCACGGATCTGGAGCTGCTCAAGGTTGAAAGGCCCCAGCCCGCACAGGCCAAGTCCTCCGGCAAGGAGAAGCGGCCCGTGAAGAAGGCCGCGGCCGACAAGAAGGGCACGTCCGCGCCCTGAGCGCTCTGGAGCTACCCGCCCAGGGCGTAGTTCTCCAGGAGCTCCAACGTACTGCGCACCGCGGGCTGAGCGTTGAGGACGTAGATGGGCGTCTTGCGCGCCCAAGCAAGGCGGAGGGCCTCGTAGAGCAAGGCGTGCACGTAGCTCTGCGTGCACGTCGGGATGCCAACAAAGTCCAGCGCGACGGGCTGCCGCTTGATGAGCCTGGGGAGGAGGACATCCTCCGAGTAGCGCTGAGCCGCCCTCGCGTCCTCCACACCCGTAGAGCGGACAATGACCCGCAAGCTCTGGGGTGGAGGCGCATCGAACGTGAGCCACTTGTGGACCGCCCGCCTTGGCGTACGGTCCTTGGCGCGCTGACGAATCGTCTCGATCATGCCGTCGTAGTCCTGCTCCGCCTCCGCTGGCATTTCGAACGCAACCAACGTCCCAGGGAACCCCACGTCTCTCAGGACGTGCTGGATGCCGTGGGGGTCTTCGAAGTTCTCATCCCCCTGCAGCGTCAGGGTGACCCCCCGCGTCGCGATGAGCAGGCGACCACCGACCAGCTTGGTCATCTCCGAGATGAAGAACAGGCCCATGCCAGCGTTCTGGGCGCTGCCAGTCTCTCCCTCGTCGAACGCGCTGGAGATATGAGGCCACAGCGACTTCTCCAGCGCGGCTCCGGCATCCACGAGGCTCGGGTGTCGGCCCACGAGGCTCTGGGGAATCCCGATTCCCGCATCGGCGACCGCAACCTGGACCATGGGCTGCGCAGCATTGCGTCCGCCCCGGTTGAGCTGCGCCCCGACAACACCTCCCAGGGGGTCATGGCTGTGCTGGACGATGTTCCTCAGCAGCTCGTTCAGTACGTAGTACAGCGTGCGGCGGGTGTCCTCGAAGCGGCTGTCGGGAACCAGCAGTCGAGAGACTTTGTCGGAGGGAGGCTCCGTCGAGTCCTGCCTGCGGATGCGAGTGAGCTTGACGGTACGGCCCTGCTCCGCAGGCGCGGTGGCGAGTTGCCCCGTCGTGGAAAGGACATCCTCGAACCCTACCGCTCGCGCGAACTGACATGAGCGCGAGTTGGAGTCGAGCGTCACACGCAGCGGAGTCGCCCCGTCCATCCTCGCAAGCGCCGCGAGCGCCACCAGACCCCACATCTCGATGGGGTCGACAGAGCCGAGCGGGAGCCCTACGGGGTCGTGCGCCAACCAACGCAATAGCGGCGCCGGATCAGGCAGTTCGACCCTCGTCGGTGGGGACACAGGCGTCATCACATTCCTCTTGAACGGGCGGGACTCGGTCTGACCTAGCGAATCATCCCTGGCGTTTCTGACGCTTGGTGCTCCCTCACCCAGAACGTCCATACAAGCACGTCTCACGTTGTCAGGCGGACTCGCCACCCGAGCCCGACGAAGCCGTCGGGGGAGGCTCACCCGGGGAGCCGTCCGTCGACGTCGCCGGCGCGGAGCCATCCGCGGGTGTCCTGGGCGCGGCGCGGGACTGGGGCTCCACCACCACGCGCACCACGCGGGGCCCGTCCACCTCCTCCACGAGGATGCGCCACATGTCGAGCCGCAGCGCGTCGCCCTTCTCCGGCACCCGCCCCAGCTTCGACATCAGGAAGCCGGCAATCGTCGTCACCTCGCCCTCTTCGTCCTCGTCCAGGTCGAAGCTGACGTCCAGCCGCTCCTCCAAATCATCCAGCTGCGCCGTGCCGGGCAGCTCGAAGCGTCCACCGGGCAGCGAGCGCACCTCCTCCACCCGCCGGCCCAGCTCCGCCACGTCGCCCACCACCTCCGCCACCACGTCCGCGATGGTGACCAGGCCCGACGTGCCGCCGTGCTCGTCCACCACCAGCGCCGTCTGACGGCGCCGGCGCCGGAACTCCGCGAGCAGCTGCTCCAGCGTCGCGTTCTCCGGGATGAACAGCACCGGCCGCTGCACCTGCGCCAGGCTGCGCAGCTCACCGCGCGACAGCAGGAAGAAGAGGTCCTTGGCGTTCACCACGCCCTCGACCTCGTCCAGGTTGCCCCGACACACCGGCAGCCACGTGTGCCCCGCGGCGCGCGCGTCCGCGATGCACTTCTCCAGCGGCTCCTCCACGTCCAGGAACTTCACCTGGTTGCGCGGCACCATCACCTGCCGCGCCGTCTTCTGCGCCATCTCCAGCGCGCGCTCGAGCAGCTCCGCGCGCGCCGTCGTGATGGCCCCCGCCTGCGCGGAGCTGTGGAGGATGACGAGCAGCTCGTCCTCGCTGTGCGCCTCGTGCGCCTCGCCCACCGACTGCAGCCCCACCACCCGCAGCACCCACGCCGCCAGCCCGTTGAGCAGGACGATGGCCGGGTAGAACAGCAGGTAGAAGGCCCGCATCGGCAGCGCCACCGCGAGCGTCGTCGCCTCCGCGCGCTGGATGGCCAGGCTCTTGGGCGCCAGCTCCCCCAGCACGATGTGCAGGAACGTGATGATGCTGAAGGCGATGACCACCGACGCGGTGTGCGCCACCGTGGGGCTCGCGCCCTCGGGCACCACCCGCGTCAGCACCGGCTCCAACAGCTTCGCGAAGGCGGGCTCACCCAGCCAGCCCAGCCCCAGCGACGCCAGCGTGATTCCGAACTGGGTGGCGGACAGGTACGCGTCCAGCTGCTCCACCATCTTCAGCGCCTGCGTGGAGCCCGGCTGGCCCTCGTCCACCAGCGCCTGCAGCCGCGTAGCGCGAATCTTCACGATGGCGAACTCGGTCGCCACGAAGAAGCCGTTGGCGAAGACCAGGAGGATCGCCAGCCCCAGGAACACCCATTCCATGCCCATGGCTCAGAACAAGGCTTCGAAGTCGGTGTCGCCCTTGAGGGCGTCGAACATGGGGTCCGTCGACAGCCACCCCATCACCTTCTGCCGGTCCGCCGTGAGCGCCGACTTCAGGTACGTCACCGCGTCCTTCGGTCGCCCCCACAGGGCGTACAGCGCGGACAGGTTGTAGTTGAGCAGCAGATCCTCGGCGTTGAGCGCCCGGGCCCGCTCGTACGCGCGCTCGGCCTCCGCGTAGAAGCCCTTCTGCGCGTAGCAGATGCCCAAATCCAGCTGGGCCTCGAAGTTGTCCGGCTCCAGCCGCACCACGTCCTTGAGCAGCGTGATGGCGGAGCGGTAGTCGCCCTCGTCCATCATCAGCGCCGCCAGCTCGTGCCGGGGGAACGCGTCCTGCGGATCCAGCTCGATGGCCGCCTGCAGCTCGCGCATCGCCTCCTCGACCCGGCCCTGGTCCGCGTACGTGAGGCCCAGGTTGAGGTGCGCGTCCGGGTACTCGGGGTCCAGCTCGATGGCCTCCTTGTACTCCTCCACCGCCATCTCCCCCGCGTGCGTGGAGAGGAAGCAGGCCAGGTTGTAGTGCGCCGTGGCGCTCTCCGGCTCCAGCCTCAGGGCGGTGAGGTACTCGGTGAGCGCCTCGCGGAAGAGCTTCTTCTCCGCGTAGACGGTGGCCAGGTTGTCGTGGGCGTGGGCCGAGCTGGGGTCCAGCTCGATGGCCTTCTTGAACTCCTTGATGGCCTCGTCCAGCCAACCCCGGTCCGCCAGCTCGATTCCGCGAGTGTTGTGCTCGTCGGAGAGCGCGATGTTGTCCTTTTCCCGGGCCATGAGAGCGCGGGGCAATCTACGCGCCGCGCAAACACGGGTGCAAGGTAGAGTTTCCCTCCGTCCATGCGCCACGCCGCCCTGCTGCTCCTCCTGTTCTCCGCCTGTCATCCTCGCCCCGTCCCGGTGACGGTGGACCCCACCCCTC
>NZ_SRLW01000649.1:0-1088 GCF_006518215.1 Myxococcus sp. AB025B | reverse complement strand
AGGTGAGGGTGGGGCTGAGCGTGGAGCGCTCGTTGGAGTGGGTGGTGGCGGTGCTGGGGGTGGTGAAGGCGGGAGGAGCGTACGTGCCGCTGGAGGGGAGCAACCCGGCGGAGCGGTTGAGGTGGATGAAGAGAGAGGCGGGAGTGGCGGTGGTGGTAGGCCGCGAGGAGATGGTGGAGGAGGTGGCGGAGAGCGCGGACGTGGTGGTGAGCCTCGACGCGGAGAGCGCTGCGATTGCCCGTCAGCCGAAGAGCAACCCGCCGCTCCGAGGAGACGGGAGCAGCCTGGCGTACGTGATGTACACGTCGGGAAGCACGGGGACGCCGAAGGGCGTGGGCGTGCCGCAGAGGGCGGTGGCGAGGCTGGTGAAGGAAGCCAGGTACGCGAGCTTCAGCGCGGAAGAGGTGTGGCTGCAGTTGGCGCCGGTGGGCTTCGACGCATCGACGCTGGAGGTATGGGGAGCGCTGCTGAACGGAGCGAAGCTGGTGGTGTACCCAGCGAAGGAGCTTGCGCTGGAGGAAGTGGCGGCGGTGCTGAAGGCGCACCAGGTGACGTCGCTGTGGCTGACGGCGGCGCTCTTCGAGCAGATGCAGGCGTACCAGCCGGAGGCACTGGGGGGAGTGAAGCAGGTGCTTGCGGGAGGAGACGTGCTGCCGGTGCAGAGGGTGAAGGAGCGGCTGCGCGCGGGAGGCACGCTCATCAACGGGTACGGGCCGACGGAGAACACGACATTCACGACGACGTGGAGGATGGAGAGTGAGTCGGACGTCGGAGAGAGAGGAGCGCCGATTGGGCGTCCGGTGGAAGGCACGGAAGTGTACGTGCTGGACGAGGGAATGCGTCCTGTGGCGGTGGGAGTGCCGGGAGAGCTGTACGCGGGAGGCGAGGGGCTTGCGCGAGGGTACGTGGGGAGGCCGGAGCTGACGGCGGAGCGCTTCGTGCCGAGTCCGTTTGGAGACGGGGAGAGGCTGTACCGGACAGGAGATGTGGTCCGCTGGAAGAGTGACGGAGCGCTGGAGTTCCTGGGGCGGCGAGACGGGCAGGTGAAGGTGAGGGGCTACCGGATTGAGCTGGGGGAGGTGGAGGAG
>NZ_SRLW01000648.1:0-1102 GCF_006518215.1 Myxococcus sp. AB025B | reverse complement strand
GCCCTCCCCCACGCCCGAGGCCGCCCCCCGGGAGCTCGTCGTGCAAGAGCGCGAGACCGACGCGGGCTCCACCTTCGCCCGCGCGCTGGCCCACCACCTGGCCCGCCGCCATCAGGTCTCTTCCGAGGTGCACTGGGGCAACGACGGCTTCTGTGTGGACGTGGCCCTGCACCACCCCACCTCGCCCGGCGACGTCACCGTGGGCCTCTTGTGCGACGGCACCCGCTACCCCAAGGCCGCGGACCGCGTGGAGTGGGACCTGTTCCGCACCGGCGTCCTCGAGGGCCAGGGCTGGAAGCTCGTGCGGCTCTGGACGCCCCACTTCTTCCGCGACCCCGAGGGCGCCACCACCCAGGTGCTCCAGACGGCGGGCGAGGTGCTCATGCGCCAGCCCGCCCCGCTCACCGTGGACACACCCGACAAGCGCCCCCTGCACTGAGCACCCGGCTCAGGGCGACCCGGGCTTCACCTCCGCAGTCAGCCACAGGTCGCCCAGCGCCAGCTCCAGCGCCTCGAAGGGCTCGGCCCGCACCCGCTCGTCTCCCGAGTACGTGCCGAGCTCCACCCACCGCGCCCCGTCCCGTCGGAACACCTCCAGCGTGCGCGCCTTCGGGTCCACCAGCCACACGTGGCCCACGCCCTCGCGCGCGTAGATGCGCTTCTTCTTCACCCGGTCCAGCGGCGCCGTGGAGGGAGAGAGCACCTCACAGACCCAGTCCGGCGCGAGCGTGAAATACGGCACGTCCGGGATTTCCGGCATCCGCTCCCGTCGCCAGGCCGCCAGGTCGGGCACCAGCACGTCCTTGCGGAAGTGCAGCTCCGGCTCCACGAGGAACCACCACCCACCGGGCCCGCCTCGTCCCCGCTCGAAGGGACCATAGAGCTCGCCATACAAACCCGAGTTGGCCTTCGCATGCGGACTCGCCGGCCGGGGCATCACGATGAGCTCCCCGTCGACGATCTGCCCGACCACATGCTCCGGCAGTGCGAGCAGGTCCTCGTACGTCGCCGGTCGCTTCGGTCCTTCTCCCATCGCCTTGCTCCTCTCACCGCCCGCACCCCACCCCTCCAACATCCGCGCCGCCTCCCCGAAGTGGAACCC
>NZ_SRLW01000647.1:0-1144 GCF_006518215.1 Myxococcus sp. AB025B | reverse complement strand
CACAGCCGGTCGAACGCACCCTCATCCGCAGAGGGCAAGTACCCGAATGGACCTCTTCCCACGCGACCTCCTCCTTGAACGCGGTCGCGGCAGTATGATCCTTCTCCCCCTTAACTGATCGGCATTGGGTCTAACACCTGTCCGATTCGACATAATCAACTCAACCCGAAGAAGCACCATGGCCTGCATAAAAAGCTTCACACATCGAACCAGATACTCAGTATAACTAAGCTGCCGCTCTTCGCCCGTCCCCCCCCTTTCCTGACCGGTATCGAATCACCTGGGCAGCCCGATCAAACACAAAGCCCCCATGGTGCGAAGCATTTCGAATCTGATTATCAGCCTCGACACACAGCGCCGAAAGCGGTCCATTCCCCTGAAATGGATTAAATCGAGAAGACTTATCTAGCCTCAGATACTCATCCGCCGTCATTCTCTCGAAACGATCAAAGGCACGCCCAGCAATTACATTATTCAAAAACGCCAAAATATCGACCTGACTAGCAAACACCTCAAAGGCATTTCCATAAAACATACGAGTCGCATCGAAATTCGTGGAAGCAACTCGATACCCCTCTCCGAGACCAACACCACCAGTAACAATAAACTGAACCTGGGCAAATTCATCGTAGGCCGAAAAATACGACTTCATCAGCTCGAAATAACGCATACCCCTCGGAACACTCATGACCGAATTGTAGTGAGCCAGCAACTGTTCGGCCTGCACCGACTCCAATGCTTTTCGCAGCACATCAACTGCGCCCCTGAATGGCTCTTCGTACACAGGCCCAGTGACAAACATCGCCAGGCGCCAAACCCAATCTTGAATATTGCCCAACGGATCCTCGCGATACATTTTGTCCGATGCCTCACGCAGCCGTTTCTCCGCCAATGCCATTTGTCCATTGCGAAAGAGCGACCAGGTCGTCTTCAACTGCTTCCATTCCGCTGCAAAGTCTGGCCGAGTCGGTCGAATCTCCGAAAAATCTTGAGCAGAAATTTTCGGAAGCCCCAATGGGGTGTGGCGCCCATCCTGATCAGGCGGCGCGCCGCACCTCCGCACGCTGCGGCGCGAGCGTGAGGTTCATGGCGGCGTCCCAGCGGTCCGAGAGCACCAGGGAACGGAGGTCGAGGACGTGTTGGC